>JADFGI010000146.1 GCA_022567815.1 Nitrospinota bacterium | reverse complement strand
CGGCGGTCATCACAACGTTTTTCAAATTTGCCTTGCCGAAGTTCACTCCAGCCAAGTCCGCTCCGCTTAAATCAGCGCCCTGAAGGTTGGCGTTGTTCAGATTCGCGCCGCGCAGGTTGGCTTCGCTGAGTGCGGCCATTTTAAGGTCAATTTGGGCGAGGTTGTAACCTGCCAGGGATTTCTTATAAGCCTCTATGATGTTTTTAAGTTGAGCGCCGATTTTGGGGAAGGGGGTTTGTTTGCCCGATAGCGAATCGAAAAGGCTCGGAATCGATCCTAATATGGGCCGGACGGGACCCTGCATATTCTGGATTTTTGGAATCCGTTCAAAAGTTTGTTGCGCCCCTGGAGTGTTGAGAAAATAAAATACCCGGTTCGCGGTGTGTTGCACCTCATTCAATCCGTTCTCATAATTTTGCGATGCGATCAGAAAAAGCGCGGTATAAATCACCCCGATTATTAAAAAGAAATTGAATATTTTTTTCACGACGGACATGCATTATCCCTTGCCTGAATCATATTGCAGAATTAATGGAAATTTTGAGTAAAGGGGGTATTAGTGGTGAATCCAGCGTTGAAGTTCCAGACCCTGAACAAAATTTTGGACGATTATAATACATGCCCTTGAACGGATCAACATATCAACCCTTAAGGGGCAAAAACGCGTTTCGCCGAATCCCGATCATTTCACGTCTGACACTTTAGATAAAGGACTTTTCTACCACAGATGAATACGCATCAACACAGATTAGGACACACGCCGAAACTCTGAGATAAAATATCACTCGGCAGGCATGTTTGCAGGATTTTCCGCTGGTGGTGGGGGTTTATCCAGCGATTCTTTCACCAGGTCTGCCCTTGTTGTGTGGAACCCCATGTCCATCATCAGCGACATCATTACGGGCACGAGGAAAAGCGTGAATACGGCGGAAACGCTCAGTCCGCCGATGAGCGCCGTGCCCATGCCACGATAAAGCTCGGTCCCCGCGCCTTCGCCAAAAGCCAGGGGAATCATGCCGAAGACGCTGGTGATCACCGTCATCATGATGGGACGCAGGCGCGTTTCGCAGGAGATTTCCAGGGCTTTGCGTTCGTCCATTCCGGCGCGGATGTTGTTGAGCATCTGGTGAATGATGAGAATGGCGTTGTTCACCACGATCCCGGCCAGGATGATGATGCCCAATTGGGTCAAAATATCAAAGGTGATCCAGTTCCAGCCAGCGGCCATTTCTTCGGCATTCGGTACGTCCCATTCTTCCAGGATGGTTCGAATGAACCCCCGCTGTAGCCAGTTGTTGCCGACAATTCCCAGAAACGCGCCGGACACGGCGAAGGTCACTGTCAGCATCACGATGATGGGGCGAAGGAAGGAGGCGAACAAGGCCACCAGCAGGAGGTAGATGAATCCCACGGCATAGATAAAACTGTTCATTAATGATTTCTGCGTGGACGCCAGTTCATCCGCCGTACCGCCGGATCGGAGTCCGAATTCTTCGTTCAGAGTTTGCCGGATGGGGGCCAGGGATCGCTGTTCTATCTCGTTGATCACCTGTTGCATGGCCACATCTTTTTTTACCTGAACGAGCAGATTAATGGCCCTCTCTTTTTCGATATGGTCGATCCTGGCAGGCCCGGCGCTGATCTCGATATCGGCGAGGTGGCCCAAATGGGTCATAATGCCTTTATCAGTCCAGACGGGCAAATCTTTATAATCCTGCAGGCTGAGTTTTCTTTTGTCCTTTTTCTGCACGAAAACAAAGTCGATGGGTTCGCCCCGGTCATTGAATTCTCCCAGATACTTCCCCGCGTTCAGCGACTCCACGATCGTGCCGATCTCCTTCATGCCCATATCAAGCCTTGCGGCCTGTTCCCGCCGGGGAAGAAAGCGTAGTTCCGGATTGCCGAATTTAAATTCCGGACGGACGGAATGCACGCCCGGCACGTTGGAGATATCGCCGATTAATTGCAGGGCGACGCTTTTCAGTTTGAGCATGTCCGGTCCTGTGATCTCCACCTGAAAGGTCTTGTCCGCCGACCGGAAGATCGGCCTTTGCGCGGCGAATGCAAAACGATAGCCGGGGATTTTAAATATTTCCCTCCCCATCTGTTGCGATTTCACGGCCATCTTCACTTCGCCCCGCTGGCCGCGGGCCAGCTCCGGTTTGATGATAGCGCCGCCGCCGTTGAAACGTTGGGCAAATACCAGGAAGTTGCGCGCGACATCCTCCATTTCGATGATCTTCTTTTCATAGGGGGCGAAATATTCCATGTTGGTTTTCGCCGGTACGCCTGCCACCGGTTCTATCATCATGAACACCATGTTGGTATTTCCATAGGGCAGGTAATCGGGTTCGGGAAGAATCCGCGTACTCCACCAAAGAAGAAATACCACTCCGATGACGATGCCCACCTTGCTCACAATGCTGAAAAACGTTTTGGCAATCAGTTTGCGTATAAGGCCCGAATAGGCATTTTTTATACTTTCTCCAATGAGAACGACGGGACGTAAAATCGTCTGATGTAAAACTCCCGTGCGATAGGGTTCCCCCGGTTTCAAACGGATCAACAATGTGGTCAGAGTGGGAATCACGGTGATGGAAACAAGAAGCGACAAAGAAATGCTGGCGCTGATGGTGATAGCGATGTCTTTGAACATCTGTCCCGCTTCCTCTTCAATAAAAACAATCGGCACGAACACCGCCAAGGTGGTCAGGGTGGAGGCCAAAACAGCGCCCCAAACTTCCGACGCGCCGTCATACGCGGCCTTCATCACTCCTTTTCTCATGGTGAGGTGACGGTAAATATTTTCCAGAACCACAATGGAGTTGTCCACCACCATGCCCACGGCAAAGGCCATGCCCGCAAGCGAAATGATATTGATACTGCGACCCAACAGTTTCAGGACAATAAACACTGCAACCAGACTCACGGGGATGCTGATGGCGATGATGAGAACGGATCGAATAGACCCAAGAAAAAGCAAAAGCACGATGACGGCGAGGATCGCTCCAAGACCCAGGTTGGACTTGACGAGCCGCATCGATTCATCAATATAATCGACGTCCTTGTAAACGATCGCAAGTTTCAGGGGGATTCCCCGGCTCAGCAGTTCCCTGTTTAATTTCACGATGGCTTCCGCCGTCAGGTTGCAGGTTTCCACTACGTTGGCGCCGGGTTTGCGGATGACGCCAAAGGCGTTCGACAACCTTCCACTGATGCGGACCAGGGAAGCGGTGCGTTTATACCCATCCTTCACCGTCGCGAAATCACGGACCCTGATTGTCCGCTCCCCATCACGCTTGACCACGGTATTCAGGATCTCTTCCGCGCTGGTAAACTCGCCCAGCGTCCGAACGGTGTACTCGCGGGATTCCTCATCGTGAAGCCCGGCGCGGATGTTCTGGTTTTCTTCGGACAATCTCTTGACCACATCTTCATATGTCAGATGCAGGCGGGCCATGCTGTAGGGATCAAACTCCACCCGCATCTCGCGGTCTTCTCCGCCGAAGTGCCAAACCTCCGCCACGCCCGTTACCCGAAGCAGGGAGGGAATGACGATATCCTTCCCAATCTTGTACATATAATTCTGATCAAGGTTTGGCATCTTCGGATTGGGTTTATCGAAGACGATCCACATGATCGGATTCGAATTATCATTTGAGACGGACTTCAAGGTCGGCTTATCGGACAAAACAGGCAAGTCTTTCACCTGCTGAAGTTTGTTGTTCACATCAAGGGTGGCGATATCTTTATCGATCCCCCATTCAAACTCCAGGGTGATGGTGCTCAACCCCTGCTGGCTGCGGGAGGTCATCTTTTTGAGTCCCTCCACCGATTCCAATTGCTCCTCCAATCGGCGGGTGATATTCCGCTCCACTTCATTGGGGGAAAGCCCGCGGTATTCCGTTCGCACTTCGATAATGGGTTTGTCCACCGTAGGGGTGAGCTGTCTTGGAAGGATGGTGAAACAAAATATGCCGACGGCGGTGGCCAGTACAACCATGACCATCACGGTATGGTAATTGCGAATGGATTGATCAATCAGTTTCATCAGGTCTCAGGCGTTTTAGACGGTTGCTTTTCTTCCTGCGGTTTTTTGGATGCGGCGTTGAAAGGCGTTTCCGCTTCCGGAGGCAGGTTGGTGGGAAACACCTTGGCTCCGGGAAACACCGCGCCAGAACCGCGTAATATCAATTCTACCCTGGGTCCCAATTGATGCGTGAAATCCACGATCTCGACATATTCGTTTCGTTCCTTGAAAGCTTTCACGGGAACCCAATGGGCGCTTTTATTTTTCATGACATACACCCCCGTTCCCTTTTCGCCGATCACGAGAGCGATGGAGGGAACATGCAGTACGTCCTTGCGGGTTCCAAATTGCAAGACGGCTTCCAGGTTCACGCCGGGGAATAAAGACGCGTCTGGTTTCGACAGATCGATTTGAACTTTTATATTTCCCGAATATATGTTGGCGTCCGGGATGACCCGGATGTTGCGGGCCAGGTCTCCCTCATATTTGAAGCGGAGATCAAGGTCCCGCACCAGAAATTCAGCGCCCTGTAAATTTTTCAATTTTTCCCGGTAACCTTGCGGCATTTCGAGAACGGCTTTCAAACTTGAAGAGCCGATCATTTCCACCACCGGGGTTCCCGCACTGGCAAAGGCGCCCTGCTCGATTTTTTTTGCAATGACCACACCGTTGAAGGGCGCCCGTATGGACGCTTTCGACAATTTGAGGTCAGCCATGTCGATTTGTTTCTCAATTCCTTCCACGATAGATTTTTTCTGCTGAATGTCTTCCGCACGCGAACTCATTCCCGCTTCCAGAGCCGCTTTGCTGGCTCGAAGGACATCCCCGGCGCGGCGGACTCGGTCAGTAGCCTGATCCATATCCGATAGCGAGACAAACCCCTGGGCCACCAGTTTTTCGATTCTCGCTTTCTCTTTCACCGCCAGGCCATAAGCGCTGTCATCGGCGCTGACCTGGGCTTCCAGTTTTTCCTTTTCCTGCGGGCGCAGGCCTTCCATGGATTTTTCATATTCTATCCGCGCAACCGACAAATCGGTTCGCAGACGTTCACGCTCCAATTCATATTCACGCGGATCAATGAGAGCCAGCAAATCCCCCCGCTTGACCTTGGTCCCTTCCTCCACCGGGATGTGGAAAATCCGCCCTTTCACTTCCGTGGTGATGGTCACTCGCTGGTCCGCTTCAATATTTCCGACCGTGCGAACCTGATCCACCACGTCCATATAAACCACCTTGCCTATCTGTACTGGCAGGGAGAATGCCTTTTTTTTAGTAACGGTTTCTTCTTTGCCACCGCCACAACCAAACAGCAGGAGAAGGGATATCATCGAAAGGCACAACAGAACCTTTTTGTCGTAAAAGAATTTGCTATAATTCACGGGTAGCCATTCAAATTTATAAGAATATTTGGATGCATTATCCTATATAAATTCCATTTAATCAATTAATTCATGAGCTTATCCACATCCCCGTCCTATCCTCTGGATGATTTCGATTACCGTTTGCTGGACTCGGGCGAGTTCAAAAAGCTGGAGCGATTCGGGTCGCATCATTTCATCCGGCCCGCGCCCCAGGCGATTTGGCCGAAGACCCTTGCGGAGAATGAATGGCGTCGAGCGGAAGGAGAGTATAAATATTTCAAGGATAAAGAGTCGGGTGGTGAATGGAAGTTTTTCAACAAGCTTCCGAAAGACGGCTGGCCACTGAAATTCCGCGAATTGATCTTTAAAATCAAACCGACAGGATTTGGCCATATTGGCATGTTTCCCGAACAAGCCCTAAACTGGATCTGGATCGGGGAGCAGATCAGATCAAGCGACCGGACGGATATCAGCATTCTTAATATTTTCGGATATACCGGCGCCAGTACGCTTGCATCAGCCCTGGCCGGAGCCGCCGTCACGCATGTCGATGCCTCCAAGGCTTCCGTCACCTGGGCGCGGAACAATCTGGAACTTTCCGGTTTGGGGGACCGTCCCGTCCGCTGGATCGTAGACGATGCGCTCAAGTTTTTAAAGAGAGAACATCGCAGGGGCCGACGCTACGATGGCATCATTATGGACCCGCCAACTTTCGGGCGCGGACCCAACGGGGAAGTCTGGAAAATCGAAAATCAACTGTCGGAGCTGATGCTCCATTGCAAACAAGTGTTGAGCGATCATCCTTTATTCATCCTGCTCACCACGCATTCCCCCGGATTCTCTGCTTTGACGCTCAAAAACATGGTGCTCAAATTCATTCCTGAATCCGCTTCAGGGGTTTTTGAAACGGACGAGATGTATATTCACGACACCGGTTCGGGACTTCATCTTCCCAGCGGATTTTTTTCCCGCTGGCGCAATGAATGACCCCGCCGCAAGTGGACGGGGTATCCGACAATGGTTATCATTAAAAAGCCGTGGCAAGCCACGGGGAATAAAACCCACTGGTGGGAATGATTCTGTAAAATAAGTTCAGCTTTCAATTTTACGGGGACTTCTAAAAATTAATATTTTCTGGCCTTTGTAATCGTAAACTCCTTTTTAAAGAGAGCTTTACATAAGAGGAGGGTTTTGGTTTGTGCTTCCTTCTTTTGACGAGACAATGGAAATCAAATCCCCCTCGCCCCCTTTAAAAAGGAGACCTTTGCGTAAGTCGGGAATCTTCATGGAGTTTGCTCTGAGTCCACCCCATACGTCATCGCGAGCCGCAAAGCGGCGCGGCGACCCAGAGTCTCTGGATTGCTTCGTCGCCGTTGGCTTCTCGCAACGACGGGTTATGCAAAGGTCTCTTTAAAAAGGGGGGAACCTGCTCCCCCTTCCACGAAGGGGGCAAATATAAATCTTTTTCACGTTTTGTAAAAGTTTCCTATTAAAAGGATTAGCTCATAGTTCAGGTTTAAATTTTTGAAGCGCCCTATATTTTCCCGAGGCAATCATGGCTCTTGAATTTTATAATCACATCAAATTGCACGCTGAAAAAATTCCCGATCACCCGGCCATTATCGACGGGGACACTACTCTTACCTACAGCGGGCTTTTAGAACAAATAGAAAAATTTTCCGGCGCATTGACCAAACTCAACCTCGGCCCCAACAGCAAACTGGGAATTTTTTGCCTGAACCAAAAGGAATACATTATCGCCTTTCTGGGCTCATTGCTCAAAGGCTTGCCGGTTGTTCCGTTCAATTTTCTTCTGGGTCCGGAAGACTTGGGATTCATCGCTAAAAATGCGGAGATCGACACTCTGATCGTCGATTCCATGTTCATCAAGAAGGAGACCCTGCCTTTCTTCCAGATGTTCAGAAATAAAATCGTGGTGGGGGAAACCGATCTTGGGGCATTGGGGGCCGGGACCACATCGTTTGAAAAATTTTTACTGAATGGCGACCGCAAGGAAGTTCCGCATACAAGGGATGCATCCATTCCAGACACCATTTTTTATACCTCCGGGACCACGGGGCGGCCAAAAGGGGTGATGCTGGACGAAAAACAGTTCGACATCAATTGCGACGGATTTCTAGCCCATCTGGACATTTCCGGGAAAGACCGGGCCAT
>JADFGI010000145.1 GCA_022567815.1 Nitrospinota bacterium | reverse complement strand
TTCCACCCATTCTTCCAATGGAGTATTCCCAGTATCCAAAACCAGTTCCGGGTTTTCAGGAGGTTCGTAAGTAGAGGAAATCCCGGTAAATTCCTTTACTTTTCCCGCTCTCGCCATTTTATAGAGGCCTTTGGGATCTCTTTGCTCGCAAATTTCAATCGGGCACCGACAATAGATTTCTATAAAGTCATCCTCATTGACAAGTGCTCTTACTTTTTGCCGATCTGCAACCATAGGAGAAATGAAAGCGGTTAATGCCATGACCCCAGCCTCGATGGTCAATTTGACCATTTCGCCGATGCGCCGAATATTTTCTGCCCGTTCTGCAAGCGAGAATCCAAGATCGGAACATAATCCATGCCGCACATTATCGCCATCGAAAACAAAAGTGCGGCATCCAAGATGATACAGCTTCTCTTCCAACGCATGCGCCAGAGTTGACTTTCCGGAACTGGACAGGCCGGTAAACCAAAGGATCACGCTTTTGTGACCATTTTGTTTTTCCCTGTGTTTGCGGGTTACTTTTGCGCGGTGCCAGGCAACGTTTGCACGATGGATCATGGTCTATTTTGGTAAAAAAATGAATCAAAATTTAAGGATTTACAATTTCGAGTGCGATCCGTCGCAGAAGGGCGAATTCCCTGTATGGCCGCAGTCACAGATCACCATCTTTTTTTCTTCTTGCACGACAAATTCTTTGGGGGATTTACCGGTCTCTTTGGTTTCATGTGAGCCGTCACAATAAGGCTTGGTCGCGGATTCACCACAGGTACAATAATATTTGATTCCGGGAGTTTCATCCACAATATGAGGTGAATTCTCGTATGCCATCTATTCTCCTTGGTTAAATTGAGTGATTAAACGATGGTCATAAATTGCAGATATGTTCTTTGTTGTCAATATAAAAAGATACTGCCAAAGTTGGTTGGCGTTTATATCCAGCCCCGGACCCAGTTCCAGTAGGTGTTGAGAATGGGGCTTAAAAAATTTTCCATTAACGGATGATTCATTCCCGCCACGGTCAGCTTTCCCTGGTAAAGCCGGATAATTTCTTTATCAGGAATCCTCCGGCGGGCTTGTATCGCGCTCCTTTTTTTGAGGATGCAGGGAAGAAGCGCCGCCAATTCAAAATAACTTTTTAATTTTAAAATAAACCATCCGTGCAGGATCGCATGGACCCATTGAGCGGATTCCACCACAAGGAGGGCGGGAAAGATCAGGCCAAGAGTCTTCCACTCAAGATTTTTTATCAGGATATGAAGCCGGTTTTTTTCGGAGAAATAAAATTTTTTGATCCCTTTATTGAACTTGTAATGGTGATAAAGAACCGCTTTTGGTGTGACCATGATTTTCCAACCCGCCAGCCGTATACGCCAGGATAAATCGTGATCTTCGTGGTAGAGAAAAAGGTCTTCATCGAAACCGCCGATGGTTTCGTAAACCTTTCTGGGAAGCATGAAGATGCCGCCGCAGGCCATTTCCGTGATACCCAGATCCGGATCATCGGTCTGATCAATTTTGTTGGGGCAGGCGATTCCGGTATAGTGAATCAGCACTCCGAAGGAATTGAAAAGGTCGCGCTTCTCGTAATAAAGGATTTTAGGAACCGCCGCTCCAATACTGTCGTCCGATTCTAAAAGGGCGACCAGTTCGCCGATGCTTTTCGGCTCCAGGACCAGATCGTTGTTCAGAAAGATCAGAAAATCCCCTTTAGCCGCCTCCAGGCCGCGATTGACCGCCGTGCCAAAACCGAGATTTTTGCCATTTTCCAACAGTCGGATGGAGGTTGAAAACCGTTCCCGTAAAAACTCAACGGACCCATCGGTCGATCCATTGTCGCTGACGATGATTTCCACATCAGGGTAATCTTGATCCAGCAGGGATTGTATGCAGTCCGCCGTTTCATTCTTGCCATTCCAATTGACGATAAGGGCGGAAACTTTTTTCATGTCAGTTCAAAGGGATTTTTGCAGAAAGGTTTTATCGAGTTTCGAACAAGTCAATCAAACGTTGGCAGTTTCTTTCCCAGTCAAATTCCTTGATTTTCTTTTGGCCGTTTTCCGCAAGCCGTAGCATTAATTGTTTATCGTCAATGACGGCTGTCAAATTATCCGCCAGCCCTTCGACATCTTTGGGAGCCGATACCAGAGCGGTTTTTTTATCAAAGGCATAATCGCGGGAACCTCCGGTATCCGTCGTGACAAGAGCGCAATGGCAGGCCATGGCTTCCATCGCAGGCATTCCCAACCCTTCATGCCAGCTTGGGCAAAGATAAATGTCACAGGAGGAATAGATCTCGCGTAATCGCTCTCCAGTTGGCCTGTAATGGTATTTGAAATCAAACCCGGCTTCATCAAACAGGGGCTTTGGGTTCTCAACCTTCGCCCCGAAAACCACAAGATCAACGTTTCGGTTTTTCGATTTTAAATTCCGAATCACCGCGATTCCTTCCTTGTACCCTTTCCAGTCATAATCGTGATGAAGCAGACAGACTCTGCGGGGTATGTTCCACAATTTTTCTTCGCAGAAGAATAGATCCCTGTCAACCGGTGTGACCAGCACGTTGGCTTCCTGTCGATAGTTGTCCGCCAATACTTGTTTTAACCAGTTGGAAATGACGATCTTTTGAAAAGGCAGGCGGTAAGTTTGTTCGGCACGTTCTTTATCCCTTGTCCACAGGCTTTCATAGTGTTGTATAAAGTAAAATTTTTTTCCTGTTTTCCTGGGGAGCCTGGCGGCGAATTCCGCCGTCTGCCATGCGGTGGCGACCAGGATATCCGCGGGAGGAACAAAAGCGGTATTATTGTCAGGAAGGACGGTGATCGGGACTTGATTCCCACCAGTGGGTTTCATACCCCGTCGCTTGCTACGGCTTTTAAATGAAAAATCCTTATCGGATACCCCGTCCGCTTGCGGCGGGGTCGTTGATTTGTCGAACCAGTCGACGGATTCCGGATTTAATAGTGTCGGTTTTTTCCCCAGTGTACTTAATTTTTTATCGAGGCGGTACCACTTGTGTGATTCAGCAGGAAGAATTATTTGTACTTCGTGGCCCATCGCGTAAATTCGGTTGGCGTATTCCAGAAGAGCCTTGACGCCACCACTGAGCCGGACGTGAGGGAGCAGGAAGGTTATTTTCATGAGCGGGAATCACTCCAGGATTTTCTGATAATACGTGTCCGGGTCGGCGGGATCGAAGGTTTCATCGGTGTAAACGATGAGCGCCATGTCGTTGGCGCCGGTATTTTTGATGGCGTGGACCACGCCGGGAGTGATCTTTACGGTTTTTAACGCGTTTTCTCCCATGAGGATGGTTTTCTCTTCCCCCGTCGCCAAATCCTTGAGCAAGAGCAGTCCACTCCCGCTGGGAACAGAAAACCATTCGGTTTTTCGCTTGTGGTAATGGTTCCCCCGGACTTTTCCGGGGTAGGCTACTGAAACGTGGATTTGTCCGAACGATTTTTTTTCATCGTGCAACTCATTGCCCAGCATTTCGATGAGCCAGCCTCTTTCATCGGATTTCTTATCAAGGTCCCGGACTTTAATGCCTTTCATGGGCTGTGTCCTTCTTCAAATCCTTGAACTGTCCGTTTTATCCCCGCCGCCAGAGAGGTATCGGGTTTCCATGCGTAGGCTTTGCGGAAACGTGCTGGGTCGCACCCATACGAAACGCCTGCGTTGCCGTTTTGATATTGCACATTCACCAGCAGACCGGCGCGTTTGATGTTTCCAATCACCTGCCTGAGGGAAGACACCCGTCCCGAACTGATGTTGTATACCGCCTGTCTGGAGGTTTGCCTTCTCGTTCCCGCCTCGACCAATGCCTGAACCACATCGTCGATATAAATAAAATCCCGGCCCTGCCTGCCGTTTCCAGAGATGGTCAAGGGAAGGCGCCGAACCGCCCGGTCACAAAAGGTGGCGATGACCGAGTTGTAATCCGGTCGGCATCCCGGACCGTAGACGTTGGAAAGCCTCAGGATGATGTGCTGAAATCCGGAAATCCGGATCAAATCCTCCGCCGATTTCTTGCTGATACCATACATCGATTCCGGTTCAGTTGCATGGGATTCCTTGATCGCATTTTTTCCTCGTTTATACACTTGCGACGAGGAGGCGAATACGATCCGCGTTTCCGGGGACCCGTAAGTTTTTATAGCGACCAGAAGACGAAGCGTTCCCAGAATATTTCCGCAAAGAATCTCTTCATCGGAGCCTCTATTGACTCCTGACAGATGGTAGATCAGGTTTTTGTCTTTGACGAAATTTTTCAGCTCGGTGAGGGTGGGGGGGGAATTCTTGCCTTTGCGGTGGAGGGAAGAAACTGTGATTCCGGGAAGTTGTTTCAAAGCGTTCATCAAATGGCCGCCGATAAAGCCGGAGGCGCCGGTCACGCCTATACGCATATTTCCTGTAGTTGCTCTTTCAGCTTTTGTATTCCGGATTTAAGGTCCACTTTAGGTTCCCAACCCAGCAGGGAGCGGGCTTTGGAATAGTCGCAAAGCAGTTTGGGGATTTCAGACTGGGGATGGCGATGATCCACCAATCGTATTTTGCTTTCGTCCGGGCAGATCATTCTGGCCAAATCCATGATGGCGATGTCGGTTCCGGAACCGGCGTTGATCACCTGTCCCAATGCCTGCTCACAACGTGAAGCGGCGTAAACAAAATCCACGCAGTCTTCCACGTATAAAAGATCCCGTGTCTGCGTCCCGTCCCCGAAAATTTCCAGACTGTCCCCATTCAATGTCTGGCGGACAAAAATCGACACCACCCCGCCTTCCAGATTGTATTTCTGATACGGCCCATAAGTGTTGAAGGGGCGGCAGGTCACGACCGGCAGGCCGTAGCTGTAGTAATAGGATTGCGCAAGGATTTCAGCCGAGAGTTTGGACGCGGCATAGGGTGAAGTGGGTTTTAGTGGATGATCTTCGTTGATCGGTTTGTGGCTGCCGGCCATATCGTAGACCATGCAGGTTCCCATGAGCATGATCTTGGTTCCCAGAGCCCGGCATTCTTCCAGAACGTTGTAGGTTCCCTTGATGTTGCTCTCGTAAGCTTTGTTGGGAGTTTCCAGGCTTTCGTGGACGTTGATTTGCGCCGCCAGGTGGAAAACGATGTCGGGTTTGAACGCAAAGACCGAGTTGAGGGCTTTCAGGTTCAGAACATCATCGTATACCACGCCTTTCAGCAAAGGATGATTGTGAAATTCATCAAGATTGCTTTCGCGTCCGTTTTCGAGGTTATCGATGATCCAGACTTCGAAATTTTCTTCCAGTAGTTTTTTGACCAGCCATCTGCCGATGAACCCGGCGCCTCCTGTGACGAGAGCTTTCATATCAGTTGCCGATACCATTGGATGGTTCTTTTCAAACCGTCATCCAGAGCGACCCTGGGTTCCCATCCGGTTTTTTGATGAATTAAAGAATAATCCGCTTCCAGCGACATCAGATCCGCCGAGCGGCCCGGTTGATTCTCGATAGTGGATCGGGAGCCTGCCAAGTCTTTTATCATATGAGCCAGGTTCTTGATGGAAGTCTGTTTGTTGGTACCGATGTTGAACACCTCGCCGGAAAACCGTTTATCCGCGGTGATGACCAGTGAATAGGCTCGGACGGCATCCTCGACGTATTGGAAATCCCGCGTTTGCTCGCCGCTGTCGTGAATGACGATGGGCTGGTTGTTTAAGGCGTTGCGGATAAATTTGGAGATGACGCTGGAATGGTCGGAGATATCCTGATTCTCGCCGAAGGTGTTGAAATTTCGGATCACCACTACGGGGTATTTATACCATTCGTGCATGGCCTTGCAATGTTTTTCCGCCGCCAGCTTGGTGACCGCGTAAATGCTCCGCGGCAACATGGGATGGTTGATATCCATTGGCGTGTAAATGGGGTTGCCGTAAACTTCCGGGGACGACGCGTAAACCATCAGCGGCCATTTTTTGGTGCGGACCAGGGTCTGCATGAGGCGGAAGGTGCCCCACTCGTTGTTTTTGAAGTATTCGTTGGCCTGCTCCATGGATTCCGGGATGGAGATATGCGCCGCCAGATGCACAATCACGTCCAGATTCATTTTGTCCAGTTCCTGAATGGTCAAATCGTAAAATTTCTTGCGGATGAGAGTGAACTTTTTCTCGAACTCAGCCGATTTGATGAAGGGATCCTTCTGGAAAAACTTGCGCGAAAAATCGTCTATTCCAATAATGTGCGAAACGTCTGGCCGTCGCACCAAATCGTCCACCAGATGGATTCCATACAACCCGGCGGCGCCTGTCACCAAAATTCTCATAGCCCGTCATCCCTTCTCTTTGTCTTGTGTCGGTCCGGGGATTTGCAATCTGTTGCAAGCTCTGCTATTTTTTTCATTCTTTGTCTTAATTATTGACGGCATTTTCCGGCTTTGCCTTGAGAGGTTTTATGCAACTTCCTGCAAAAATATTAAGAAAATTTTTAGCGGTGTTGGTGTTCCTGGCATTTTTTGCTTTTTTTGAAAGTTCCTCAGCTCAAATTCCGGAAACGTCCGCATTTCGTCCGGCCCTGCCGGGGTATGAATACAATTTTCCCCGCGACCATTTTTCGCACGACGATTTTCGCATCGAATGGTGGTATTACACCGGTAATCTGGAGTCTGCCGAGGGCAAAGCCTTTGGATATCAGGTCACCTTTTTCCGGGTCGGTTTGGAAGGGACTCAAAAAATTGCGAATCCGTCAAAATGGAAGATCGATCAGATCTATTTCGCGCATATGACGGTGACCGATATTGCCGGGAAAAAATTTCATTTCTTTGAACGCATCAATCGAAAAGGACTGATGAACGCCGGAGCAAAGTCGGATCGGTTTCTGGTATGGAACGAGGATTGGGTTCTCACCGAGCGCGGCAAGGCCCACAGGTTGAAAGCCATCGAATCGGGAACGGGAGTGGATTTAAAGCTGACTCCGGTCAAGCAGATGGTTTTTCACGGCAAGGATGGCATCAGCCGCAAGGGCGAGCAGGAAGGCAACGCCTCGCATTATTTTTCGTATACGAGAATGCGGACCACAGGAAAGGTTTTCATCAAGGGCAAAGCATATAAGGTCACAGGAACCAGTTGGATGGACCGGGAATTCTCCAGCGATCAGTTGAATCCCAAACTGGTGGGGTGGGACTGGTTTTCGCTGAAACTGGATAATAATACCGAGATCATGCTGTATCAATTGCGCCGTAAGGGGGGAGGGATCGATCCGTTTTCCAGCGGGACGTTGATTTCCGCCGATAGCGCATCCCGTCATCTGGTCAAAGACGATTTTGTAATCGAGGCCACCGGCGATTGGACGAGTGATGTCACCAATACCACCTATCCCGCCGGATGGGTCGTCACTCTACCGGCATCTCAGACCCGCCTGAGAATTCAACCGGACCTGGCCGATCAGGAACTTTCTCATTTGCGCTCTATTTCAGGATCATATTGGGAGGGCAGTGTCTCCATCGAAGGGGTGTTTGAAGGCAAGCCGGTCAAAGGCAAAGGTTATGTGGAGCTTGTAGGCTATGGCAAGCCCCTCATACAGGACCTGCCGGAATGAATTTGACAGGATCTACAGGATTAACAAGATTTGATAAGAGTTTTCTCGAAATCTATAGGATAAACAAGATATTTATCAAGCGAGCAGACCTAGAGAATGTTTTGA
>JADFGI010000144.1 GCA_022567815.1 Nitrospinota bacterium | reverse complement strand
ACCAGGAACTGCGCCGCCGGGGAGACCTGGTGGCCCAAAGCATCCATTGCGAAAATTCGTCCGTCCCGTCCCTTTCCTGCTCAGATGAAGAAATCTTGCAATACCTGGAGGCCAAAAAAAAATCCGGCTTCGTAGCGCGACTTGGCCGTCTGGCCGCAAGTTTTAGTTGACCCCTTCCTCCTGGACTCTCCCAAACCACATTTATTGACTTCCCGGAATTTCTTTTTTATGCGATGGGATTTTGGTTGTCCCAATAATTTACTTTGAAAATCCTTGTGTTTTTGCTAATATATAGCATTACAACCTGATATTTTTCAATTGGTTAAAAGGTATTGCCAACGTGAATCAGTCAAGACGCGTATCCATTTTTGAATCCAGTTTGGCCGGAATGCTTACGGATAGAAAACTCGCGGTCCTCAACGTTCCCGATTACAACCTGATTGCCAACAAAAACCCTGGCGGAAGTTACGACCGCAGGACCCGCGAAAACCTCTATTGGATCATTGATAAATTAAGGGTGGATCCTTTAAAGTTGACGACTCTTGAACGGCGGTTGCTGGAGAAATTTGGCAACGCCAATTTCGTCGGGCTGGAGGAAAAAGAAAAAAGGGTCAAGTTTGAAGTGGCCCGATATCGGTTGTCCCAGGGATTCAAACGGTCGATCAAACGGGCCGCGACTGCGTTTTTAATTCTTATGGTTGCCGGATGGATGGTGTATCAATTTGGCGTGGATTCGGAAACCAGAGGGCAAATGGATATGGCGTTTTCTGCCGGACTGCAACGGCTGGGTCTGGTCGCCCGGAAGGATTTTGAAAATATTCGCGACGATTTGACGGCCACCTCCTCCCAATTGGCGGAAACGCGGAAAAACAATATCGAGCTCAGCCATAGAGTTGAGCAAATGATCCTCAATAATCAGGTCGCGGAAAATTTTCAGCATATTTTGAAACAAATCTATCACGATCCCCGGACAAAATATGTTAAAAGAGAGGCCAACGTGGCGCTGATGTTCAATGGCCGTGAAATCGCCAGCTACAAAACCGATCCCAGGCTCTGGTATATTCTGGGGATCGTCGATTCCGGTCACATCAGGGTGTATTACGATAATCAGGAAATCCTTGAAATCGATGCGATATTTGGCCGTATGGGAGAGGAAACCCCGACCGGCGAATATAGGATCGTGAACAAGGTTTATAAACCCACCTGGTATAAAAAAGAAACTAAAGGCGGGAAAACCCGCATCCGCGTGATTCCTTTCGGACACAAAGATCATGACATCGGGCGATGGTGGATGGGGCTTAAAAAGGTGGGCAGTTCTGTCCGGGGTAGTTACGGGATTCACGGTGTCAACGTCCAGAAGGTAAATGATTTTTATAAAAAGAATTTCGATTGGCGAAACGGCAGTGCCGGTTGTCCCAACATTCAAGGCTGGTATTTGCAATTTCTGGCGAAGGTGGTTCCTGTAGGAGCGCAAGTTAACATTGTACAAAAAGACAAATGGAAAACAGAATCCAGGGTCAATCCCCCCTCCGCCGCGTAGTTATTTTCCTTTCCTCATCTTTATTTCCCTAAAGTTTTCCGGGAGCGGTAATTAGTGAAAAAACCCTGGGGCGGCAGGTTTCAGCAATCGACGGATTCGCTGATGGAGCGGTTCTCTGCGTCGATTTCCTTCGACCGGATTCTTTACGCCTACGATATTGAAGGCAGTATCGCCCATTGCAAAATGCTTGCAAAATGCAAAATCATCAAACCTGCCGAGGCTAAAAAAATCGTTGGCGGATTGCAACGGATTGCCAGGGAGTTCGATGAGGGCCGGTTTGAAATCCGGGAAGAGCTGGAAGACATCCACATGAACATCGAGAGCCGTCTGGCGGAGCTGATAGGCCCGGTTGCCGGAAAACTGCACACGGCCCGGAGCCGGAACGATCAGATTTGTCTCGACATCCGCATGTATCTCCGGGACGAGGTCGGCGAAATCCTCAAGGAAATCCTGCGGCTTGGAAAAACCCTGCTGGGTCTCGCGAAAAAAAATATTGACCACATCATTCCCGGTTACACCCATCTTCAACGGGCGCAACCGGTGTTGTTGTCGCACCACCTGCTGGCTCATCTGGAAATGTTTTTGCGTGACCGCGAACGCTTGCAGGATTGCCTGAAGCGGATCAACATCATGCCCTTGGGGGCGGCGGCTCTGGCGGGGACCAATTTCCCCATCGACCGCAACTACACCGCAAAGCTTCTCAAGTTTCCGGAAGTTTCCCACAACAGCATGGACTCCGTCAGCGACCGCGATTTTCTCATTGAATTTTGTTCCGCCGCGTCGATCATCATGATGCACCTTAGCCGCTTCTGCGAGGAGGTGGTCCTTTGGTCGTCCAGCGAATTCGATATGATCGAGTTGTCCGACGCGTTTTCCACCGGCAGTAGCATCATGCCGCAGAAGAAAAACCCCGATCCGGCGGAACTCATCCGCGGTAAAACGGGGCGTGTTTATGGAAGCCTGGTTGCATTGCTCACGCTGATGAAGTCGTTGCCTCTTGCTTATAACCGTGATTTACAGGAGGACAAGGAACCGCTGTTCGATACGGTGAATACCGTTAAAATTTGCCTCGCGGTTTTTAACGGGATGATACAATCTGCAAAATTTAAAAAAGCTTCGCCGGAAAAACTTCAGTCCGAGGGGTTTTTAACCGCCACGGATATAGCGGATTATTTGGTTCTCAAAGGCCTCCCCTTTCGGGAAGCGCACGAAATCACCGGAAAAACAGTGGCCTATTGCCTGCAATCCAAAAAAAATCTGGCGCAGGTATCCCTGGCCGAGTTTAAAAAGTTATCGCCAAAGTTCAAGGAAGATGTTCTGGATCATATTTCCATCGAAAGTTCCATCCAACGGAAGGCATCGTATGGCGGAACCGCACGGAAAAATGTCGTCGAGCAGATAGAGCGTCTGCAAAAAAAATTGAAGAAAGCATGAGGTAAATTTTTTATCGACCCGGTCTTGATCCATTTAAGCAGTCCGTACACCGAGTATCCCTTACCCCAGGAAATTCAAATATGAACAAAAAATATTTTTTCATCACAGGACTGGTTTTGTGCGTTTGCTTGCTCATTTCGGCCTGCGGTCATAAAGGGGACCCCAGCCCGCCAGCGGAAATGGTCATGGCCCCGCTACACGAGATGGACTCCTCCGCGGAGGAGGCTGGCCTGAACTTACTCTCAAAGCCATTCCTATGAATAAAGACCAGATTGCCATTTACCTCAATGACCACCCGGAGTTTTTTAACGATTACCCGGAGCTTCTGCAAAAAATAAAATCTATCGACGATTGCGACCTGCCTTTGGAACCGGCGGGAACCTTGAGCCTTGCGGATCGCATCATCAAACGTGCCCATCAGGATAAGAAACACCTTGAGAGCAAGTTGGAATGGTTTGTGGAAATCTCGCAGACCAATGAAAAAATTCAGGAGCACCTTTTTGAAATCGAACGGTCGATCCTGACCAGCTCCAACCTCGATCAGTTGGTGAACCAATTGCGTGCTGAGATCGGCTCACGTTTCGAGATTCCCTATGTAGCGATTTTTCTGGTAGACGGTGGCGACCATTTCATCGAAAGCAAATTGAAGGAAAACTATGGCGACTCCCTGAACAATGCCTTGCGGTTTGTGAATCAGGAAACCATCGTCCGCTGGTTTGAAGGAGGCAAGGTTCCGATCCTTAGGGCCCAGGTGAAGGAAGACTCCGAATGGTTTACCGGTTTTGAAGAGCGGGAAACCATCAAGTCCGAGGCGTTGATCCCGATTCTGGTTCGCGACGCGGTGGCGGGCGCGATTGTTTTGGGAAGCGCCAAGGTTGCTCATTTTCATCCGGGGCTCCGGTCTGAATTCCTCGAACGGATGGCGGAAAAAATGGCCATCGCCATCAGCAATATATTTCTGATCGACCGCCTGCGCCGTCAATCGGTGATCGACAAGCAAACCGGGTTGTACAACCAGGCCTATCTCGAACCGGTTTTGTACCGCGAATTCGATCTTGCCCGGCGGCGCGGAAAAAATCTGTCCTGCATTAAATTGCGGATTGACTATTTCAACGATCTTCTGGATACTTGGGGGGAGACGGCGGGGAAAACCGTTCTCGCAACCATCGGAAAAATTCTGACAACTCAATGCCGATTCTGCGATATATTGATCCGTACGGACATGGGGGAATTTCTGGCCCTTTTGCCGGAAATCGACCGTCAGGGCGCGGCTCTGGTGGCCGAACGGATTCGCAAGGCGTTGAACGAACTCCTCCGCAAGGAATTTAAGGACATTAAAAATCCCCATGTCACGGTGGGTGTTGCCACCTATCCTGCAGAGTCCGTGCAGACACAGGAGGATCTCCTGCGAGCGGCTCTGAATGACATGGAGGGTAAAAAAGAATTTACGGAGAAACGGGCGGTATGAACCAAATGATACGGAAAGCACAATTAGATGATGCGGAAGCGATTCAGAATTTGATCCTCCTTTACACGGAAGACGGTCAAATGCTGTACCGTTCTCTGGAGGAAATTCGTCACAACATTCCCACTTTTTTGGTCTGTGAAAAAGACGGCCAGCTGGTTGGCGTCTGTAGTCTGAAAATTGACTGGAAGCCATTGATGGAAGTCCGTTCACTTGCCGTCCACCCGCACTACAACCGCCGGGGAATCGGAACCGCCCTGGTGAAGGAGTGCATCGAAGAAGCCCTTGAGGCATCTGCTGAAACCCTCTTTGTATTGACCTATGCCACCTCCCTGTTCAGCAAACTGGGATTCGAGGTCGTTGAAAAAATTTCCCTGCCGCTGAAAATCTGGAACGATTGCCAGACCTGCCTGCACCGCGAAAACTGCGATGAAACCGCCATGAGCCTTTCCCTAAAGCCTTTGAAAATAAGCCGTTTGAGAAATATTCCGTTGCACGAATCCCCAGAAGTTTTATACTGAGTTGGCAATCAGGCTCCGGGATCGGTTGGTTGACGAGACTTTTTCATAACCCGTCTTTGCGAGGAGCGTTAGCGACGAAGCCGTTATATTATTCCTTAGCTTTCGTGCCCTGCAAGGGTAAATCCAGAGATCTTTGAAGCCCCTGGATCGCCGCGCCGCTTTGCGGCTCGCGACGACGCTTTTGTTGGTTCAGGGTGGTTCCCATGAAGGTTCTCCCCGTTGACCTTGGCTGGAGCCTGAAACTCAACTCATCATCAGGGGTGTGGGCTATGGTCATCAATTCCCTTTTCAACGCGTTGTCCGGTTTGCGGACTTCCACGAGAAAACTCCAGACCAGCGCCAACAACCTGGCTAATTTACAGACCCCCGGATTCAAAAAAAGCCGCGTCGAGATTGGCGATGTGGCGTCAGGTGGAACCCGGGTTTCCTCGATCAGCCGAAACTCTTCGGCAGGTTCTTTGATTTCCACGTCCAATCCGCTCGACCTTGCCATTAATGGAAGCGGCTTTTTTCAAGTGAGTCTTTCCAACGGCGGAACGGGGTTCACCCGCGCCGGGAATTTCAAGACAGACAGCGCCGGTCAACTAACGACGGTGGGGGGCAATCCCCTGGTTCCGCCGGTGACCATTCCTGCCGGGGCGACGGCGATATCCATCGACTCCGGAGGCCAGGTCACGGCCATTGTCGGCGGCTCCTCCGTAGCTGTGGGGCAGATTGAGTTGGCGCAGTTCAACAATCCGGGCGGGTTGTCGGCCCAGGGAGGAAATCTTTTTATCGCCAGCTCCGCATCGGGAAGTCCCATTACCGGCGTTCCCGGTTCCGGTTCGTTTGGCAGGGTGGCCAACGGAGCGCTTGAAAGTTCCAACGTAAACATTGTCGATGAAATTGTGGTACAGATCGTCGCCAAAGCCAGCTTCAAAGCCAACGCCAGCGTTATTCGAACAGCGAATGACCTGATCGGTACGTTGCTGGACCTCAAATCCTGACCAGCGTGACGCTGGACTCAATATTAACGAGCGATGGGTTTGTGGCGGATTGAATGTTGCATAGTGCTGAATTTTTCACCCTGACATTTTTCCAAGGGATTCCCCAGGGCTCGCGAACAAAGTGAGCGTCAGCCCTCCTGCGTAGCAGGCTTTCCCCCCGCGTGGCGGGTGGAGGAGAAATTTGATTGAAAGAAAAGCCCACTGGTATTAGAATCACCACTAACATCGTCGGAATTCCATTCACATTCAATCGCTGAAACGGATCCACCCGTCGATTCATTTCGTGGACTCCAACCCTTTCCTGTTTGGTCAGCCAATGCCGAAAACCCAGACGCCGCCGAATACCTGCACCTCCTGCAAGGGCAAGGGTTATGCCTTGTCCAACCGGAAGGGGCGGGTGCATGCGGACTTGTGCAACTGCTTTCATTGCGACAAGTGCGATGGCGAAGGCCGGATTTTCAGCGAGAATGAAAAGGGCATCGCCTATCTGATGGATTGCGAATGCGCCGGGCTTAAAAAGCGGTTGCGCGTTGTGGAGGATGCGGAAATTCCCGGAAAGTTCGTCGATACGGATTTCGATTCTTTTATCAAGCACCATCGCTCACAGGGAATCGCCAAGCGGGTCGCCGAGGATTTCGTCGCGGATTTTATAAAATCCAAAAAGAATTTCAGCCGCGGGTTGATCTTCATGGGTCCGCCGGGGGTGGGGAAAACCCATCTCGCCGTCGCCATTGTCAAAGCGTTGGGATTGGAGAAAGGAATCCATTGCCGGTTCGTCGATTTTTTTCAACTGCTGGCGGATATCCGCCACGGCTATTCCGAGGACATGTCCGATCAGGCATTTATCAAACCCTACCTTGACGCCCGCGTTCTGGTGATCGACGAACTGGCCAAGGGCCGCAACACCGAGTGGGAACTCACGGTGCTCGATCAGTTGATTTCCAGCCGCTACAACGCGGCGGACAAGGTGACGATTTTCACCACCAATTATCCTAGTGAATTGCGCATTGAGATTAAAGAGTCGAAGGGGTTCTATAAAGAAAAAGACGGGCCGGAAAAAAACTATGCCGACACCTATATGCGCGAAAGCTTGCAGGAAAAAATCGGCGCGAGAATCTATTCCCGCCTGGCCGAGATGTGCAAATTCGTGATGATCGAAGGCCAGGACCTCAGGCAAAAAAGCCTTTCCGCTTCCCAGCGCTACCCCCGCAACAAAAAATAATTTTCGGGTGCAAATGGCCTTGGAGAAACCTATATTCAAGGCGAGGAAGGAGGGTTGCCCATGCCCACACGGAGCCAGCTCGCCAGAGTCCACATTGCCAAAAGGGATTTGAATCTTTCGGATTCTATGTACCGGGATTTATTAAATCTTTGTTTCGGGAAACGTTCGGCTAAAAATTTATCCCCGCATGAAGTGGACGCATTGTTATTGCATTTCCAGGGATTGGGATGGGGAAATGCGCGCCCTGCCCGCCAGCCTTTGGCAAGCCTGCCCCAGTTGAGAAAAATTGAGGTGATGTGGATGCAGGGTCCCGGTGTTCGCATTAAAACCCTGGCCGCCCTTCGACATTTTCTGCAACATCATTTTCATATTTCCAGCATAGAGAAGATTAAGGCCAGCCAGGTGGCCCCGATATTGGGAGCCATCCGAAAGATTGCCCGCCACGCGGGCGGGCAAGTTTAGGGCTGACGTTCGCTACGCTCACGAGCCCCGGAGAACCTCTTGGGAAAATATCTGG
>JADFGI010000143.1 GCA_022567815.1 Nitrospinota bacterium | reverse complement strand
ATGAGCCGGGGGAGATGGTACTTTTTTCAATGAAAACGAAACTGCGGCATTTTGTTGGAGAAATTCGTGTTGCCATTGCAATATAAAATTTATGCTTTTTGCTGAGGTTGGAAATTTCGATAATATTTCAGAACATCATAACTGTAATTTAGAAAAAACAGGGCCAGTAATCCCTCATTGAGCTCGTGGGAGAATATAGAGGCAACTCCCATGATAATTGCCAGAAAATAATATTGTTCCAAACGAAAAAGGCCTATCAGGGCGGGTTTTTGACCACGGTTCCTCAAACCCGCGAAAAATAATATTGTCAATGAAAAACAAGTAAAAAACATTACTTCCATAAAACATAAACAATATCTTGTGTGAAATACCGTGTCACAAATATTGTGCAAATTGGTTTCATTTTGGGAATTTATTTCACTCACCCAATCAGGCGTTCCCCAAGCAAAAATTCTTTGACCCCAGCTTATTTCTTCCAGGCAGAATAACAGGCAAAAAAACCCGAAAGAAAACTGCAGGCATGGAATTTTCCAATCCAGTTTTTTTTGGATGGAAATTTTCGCCGAAAAGAAAAATGCCAAAGTGGACAAAAAAAGAAAAACCGCCGCCAACACTTCAAAAATTCCATCCTCTTCATAAAACAGATTTTTAAATTGGGTCAGCGGTTCAAAGTCTATGAAATAGGGGCGGGGTTTTATAAAAATAAACATGAAAAACCAAACTAATGCCAGTGCGGAAATTTTGTTGAACTGGATCGATTTATATCCACGAGGGCCTGTAAATAATTTCAGGTGGATGATGAAGAACATTAAAAACCAGATGTTAAAAATCAAGGCTCGAGCATAATATCCTAATATACGGTCAACATTAAGTTTGGGATGCACGGTTGAAAAAAATTTTAGCAACCACTCATTTTTAAAGATTCCAGTTAAATCGCCCAGTATAGGTATCATGAACAAGATGGACAGGAACGCCAATCCCTTGAAAATTTTTTCGTCATGTTCCCGCCAAAAACTTGAAAGTGACATTTTACCTGGATCAGTAACGAAAAGTGTTTACCGGTGTGGAATTATTAGAAGAGAAAGAGCCATGGTTTCTCGCTTAAGATAAGTTTTCGAATCTTAATCCTTAAAGGAGAAACCAATGACTCAGTCGCGATACCTTATCAAAAGGAAGCTGAATAGTCTAGAGTTGGGCAAAACGCTTGGCAGTATTTCGGAAGCCTGCCGAAAGTTGGGCGTCAGCCGCCAGCCTTATTGCGATATTAAATAGGCTATCGAGGAAGAGGGCCTGAAGGAACTCCTCGAAAAGTCCCGGAAGGCTCCTCCACAAAAAATAAACAATATCTTGTGTGAAATACCGTGTCACAAATATTGTGCAAATTGGTTTCGTTTTTGGAATTTATTTCACTCATTCAATCAGGCGTTCCAAAAGTAAAAATCCTTTGGCCCCAGCTTATGAAATGTTCGATTTCAGTGGACCATCTTGTTAGATTAAAAGATTTAAACTGGGAGGTCAAAGATGACCCGGACGCAAAGAGATATTCAACGAAAACCACGTGTATTTAATCATTCAAAAAAAATAGGAGACATAAGGCATGTCGTTATTTTGGCTTTCCACGATTCCTCTATATATATTTGGAAAGCCTCTTATGAGCAGTTTGAAGAAGAAGGACTTATTAAAAAAAACCCCTGCACAACTAACCGGACTCTTCGTACTTCTCCTGAGATTGAAGAAAAAGTTCTCTACGTCCGCAAAAATTATCATTTGGGGCCAGATCGCATTTTCTGGTATCTGAAGCCTATTTTGATATTTCCATATCTGGTAGTGGTGTTTACCATGTATTAAAGGGGCATGGCTACAATTGATTACCCAGAAATGCCAAGCGAAGAACCATTCAAACGGTTCGCTAAGAAAAACAGGTCCCCAGTCACCTCAAGTGGATGTGAAGTTCCTCATTTTAAAAAAAGCCGATGGAACAAAAACCAGGCGTTTACAATACACTGCTATTGACGATGCAACCCGGATTCGGGCTTTAAGAATCTACGAAAAACACAATCTACAAAATGCGATCAACTTTGTGGATTATTTTATAGAAAAGTTTCCTTTTTGAATTCAGACGATTCGGACTGACAATGGCCATGAGTTCCAGGCAAAATTTCATTGGCATGTGGAAGATGAAGGCATCCGTCACATCTACATCAAACCAGGCACGCCACGATTAAAAGGGAAGGTTGAACGATCATAGAACAGACAAGGAAGAGTTTTATCAACACTTGACCGATGCTGGGGACGTGGACCTTAATGAAAAACTAAATGAAGGGGAGGCTTTCTATCATTTCCATCGATCCCATGGAGCCTTCAAAGGTAAAACTCCTTATGAAATTCTTAAAGAAAAAATGCAGTTGTAGAACCTGTGGGGCCTGTGTAAAAATATAAAATATTTTTCACTAGTCAACAGGTTATTCTTTGTCTCACTAGGTCAGATACATCACACAGTTTTGTACATGGAACCTAGATCTGATGGAGAGGAAATTAATCAACGGGTCGGAAAAGAAGGTGTTTTTTTTCAACCTGAGCGAAATGTTCTCTAGATTTCGGGATATTCACCTGGAGGAGCTTCATCAATTCGGCACTGTCGCTACTTGCTTTCAAGGTTTCGAAATATTTTAAACCACTTATTTTTATGGAGCTTGCAATCCATATAAGCTCAGAGGAAATTGCTTGAAAAAAAATAATTTAATTAAAATTGTCATTTGCCTGGTAGGTATGGCTTGTTATGCCTTGGTATTTATTGAAAATGAGTCCACGTCTGACTTGCTGGGAGAGGATAATCTAATCGAAAACCTTGGGGCTTTTTTCTTTTTAATCGCATCCCTTCTATATTTTTTGAGTTTTTGGTGGTCATCGGGGTCGGGCAAAGAGACAAATCACCTTCATCCCAAAAGGAATATTTTTTACCTTTTATTGGCGGTAATTTTTTTCACAGGCTTTGGAGAGGAAATAAGTTGGGGACAACGAATATTTGGTTGGGAAGCTCCCCCATTTATTAAAGAAATAAACAGGCAAAAAGAAACAAATATTCATAATCTCAAGATATTTAATATGAAACAGCCAGATAAAGAATATATGGCTGTTTTATATCTCTTATTAAATGTTCAAACTTGGTTTTTCCTGTTCTGGTTTTCATATTGCCTAATTCTGCCTTTAATTAACCAGTATTCTTTGCGAGGCAACAGGTTTATTTCTCGTTTTGGTTTGCCCTTGCCACCGCTCTGGATAGGAATTTTATTGCTCGCCAACTTTTTGATTTATACGATTCCTCATTTAACCTGGTGGATTGCTAATATTAATCATTCTTTGGGAGAGATTAGTGAGGGTAATGGGGCTCCCATATTTTCTTATTTTAATTCCTTTAAATCAATTTTCTTTAAACATATGAGTGAGGTTCGGGAAAGTAATGAAGCTTTCATCTTTGCTGTCCTTTCCTTTTGCGAACTGAAAAAGCAATTATCAAAAAAACGGGGAGGTTAATGAGAGGGGACGAATTAAAAGTTATTTGAAGCCAAGCACATGAAATGAATTTTTTCAGGATTGATTTCTCTTTTTCAATTCCTTTTGAAAGGAAGCGTTGCCGAATTCTGACGCTGTTTCTCTAAAGTTTTTCTTTTATAAAAATTTCGAAAAAACTCGAACCCACTTATACAGAAATCCCTTAACTGGATGAAAATTGTGAATGGGGTTTCGTGGACCGTTTTCCAAGCCAAGTAAAATGTAAGAGCAAACAACCAAATATTGGGTATCCACATCGAGAAGGTGGGGTTTATCAAGCCATGAGATCCCAAGTTTTGGCTAAATATCATAGTGATATAATATAACACCACCACAAATAAACTGACAAGCATCCCTCCGGATTTCCCCGAACGATTTAATTTGATTCCCAGGGTTGCCCCGAGCACCCCAAAGATCAAGCAGGCGAATGGAAAAGAGAATTTTTTACTGAGCCTTACCTCATACCGATCCGTGTTTTTCCCTTCTGCTTGATTTTTCCGGATCTTTTTCTTCAATTCGCTGTAGGAAAGGTCCTTGTGTCTTCTGGTGAGTCTTTTTTTCAATCTTTCGACATCGGGGATTTCCAGGTACCTTTCGTAACGGGCAAAATCAAGAATATTGTAACTTTTTCCATCTTTCGTCATGTCGTGGACAGTTCCATCCTTAAACTGGAGTTTGATTTTAAACGTTCCCGGATCTGAAATAATGACCCCTTGTTTGGCTAAAATAATTTTTAAATCGCCGTTGTCAGACTTATCGGCCACAAAAACGTCGATTAATATATTCTCCCCTTTTTTATCATTTGCATACAATACGAGATTTTGGAAATCATAATTGAACGTTTTCGGTTTGATGTCAATGTGAGCCCGGCGTTGCATTATTCTGAAAATCTCTTCTCTAAAGGATTGCGTGGCCCAAGGACTTATATAAAATATGGCGAAATTGGTGGCAATATAAACTAAAACGGAAAAAAGAATCACAGGCCGTATCAGGAAAAAAAAACTCCAGCCGCTGGTTTTCATCGCGATGTATTCATTGTCTCCGCAAATCTGGTTGAACACCGCACCCGCCGCCACTAAAACGCTGAACGGCAAGCTTATAACCATAAATACCGGACAGGTGAAAGCCAGCAAGTTCAGCCCTTCCCAGAAGGTCAATCCGCGATTGGCGATCATATCAGACATGAAAAGCATCTGTTCAAGCAAAAAAATGGTCGTCACAAAGACCACGCTGATGGAGAAAACTTTTAATAACTCTATGAACAGGTATCGATGGATGGTTTTCATTACTGGATATTAAAAAAGATTAAAAACCCGCACTTCCCCGGATAATCTTTTGCCATGGCGGGGTGGTTTTGTGCACGAGGATTTATTGTCTTCCTCGACGGTTGGAGGTTGTCGACGGCAGAAGTCAAAAAATATCAATAAAGGAAATAGCCGACATTTTTTATATATTTTTGCTTGCTGGAAGTAAATTCAGAGGTTTGTGAAAAATTTCAAATGAATAACACAAATTCATACTATACGTAAGTTCCCTATGAAAATCCTGTTTTTTTATCATCGAAAAGTCACATAAAATCAACACAAATACATCGTTGATGCCAATACAATCCAGTTGGCAAGAATATTGCTTTGCTTCAAGAAGATTTGAGAGAATATTGCAAATTTTGAAGCGTTTCCCTATCAAACATGATGATGGCTGATTTTTGAGTACCATATATTATCAGTGCATAAGATCAGTTCAATAAATCCAGGGTGACAAAAAGGAACCTATGGCAAAACAGAAAAAATCATTTATTCAGGAAATTGAGGAATCGAAAAACGACTTGTCCGGAGCCAACCTAATGCGGGCCAGCCTGGAGGGGGCCAACCTGGTGAATGCTAACTTGCGGAACGCCAAACTGATGGGCGCCTTATCTCATGGGCGCTAATCTCAGCGGGGCCAACCTTCGCGCCGCCCATCTGGGCGACGCCATTTTAACCGGAGCGAATTTGAAGGGAGCGAACATGAGAGGAGCAAAACTGATGGGAACCGATCTGCAGAATGTTCGTAATCTTTCGCAAAGTCAAATCGACTCCGCCACCACTGATAAAAAAACAATTTTGCCTCAAGTCATTGGGAAATAGCCTCCCCCGCCACCCCGTCACACGGGGAGGAAAAGCCTGCTACGCAGGAGGCCCCGTCACACGGGGAGGAAAAGGTTAGGGCTGACCCTCACTTCGTTCGCGAGCCCTTAAAAGCCATAATGCATAGCGCGTCAATATTGGGTCCAGCCCCCAGGCTGGTTGCACATTAATAGTGGGTCCAGCGTCACGCTGGTTTGGCGCAATCCATATCTTATAGCCCTTAAAACCTCCTTGCCTGGCGAAACCTAAGCGCAACAGATCTGCTTTCGGATACCCCGGACTTTTTTGCTGGTTAAGCCTTGCTCCATTAGGCTAATATATTGCCGGATATTTGCGTTTGCTTCCTTTGGTTTATTATCTTCTCCACATTCTGGAGTGATTTTTAATCATGAAAAAAAAATGGGTGAACAGCTTTACAGTGGCCCTGCTTTTGTCGCTGATTTCTTTATTCACCTATTCGCTTGATTTGGAGTTTTTGAAATCTCTGGAGTTAGATAGCTATGATCTCAAGGTCCGTTCACGTGGGGTGCGGGACGTTACCGGAAAGGTGGTGATCGTCGCCATTGATGAGAAGAGCTTGAAAGTGGAGGGCAGGTGGCCCTGGCCGAGAACCCACCTGGCTAAATTAATTTCCCGGCTCACGGAAGCAGGGGTGGCGGTGGTCGCGGTCGATATTCTGTTTCCTGAAAAAGATGCCTATGTGCCTTTTACGGCGGTGAAGCAAGCGCTCCGCAAGCAGGATGTGAGCGGGATGCAAAAAGATGAGTTGATCGAATGGCTGGAAAAGGTCAGCGATTCGGATCAACGATTCGCCGATGCGATCCTGAGTTCCGATCGGACCGTGCTGGGATTTTCGGTTTTTCCCACGGAAGAGGCCGCTAAGAAGCAGTTCGTTGAAAAAATGAGTCAGATGCATCTCGATTTGCTGGATTTTTCTCAATTTTCGGTGGTCCAGCGGTTCGATTCTCCAGAAAATCCGGTTCAATTACGCCCGGTTTATTCAATAGGAATGAGCCTGCCGAAATTGATGAATGCCGCCAACAGCGCCGGATTCGTTTCTTTCATCCCCGAATCCGACGGCGTGATTCGCTGGGTTCCCATGGTGATGCAATCGGGTGAGTACCTGTTTCCCTCTTTAAGTCTGCAAGCATTGCATGAAGCCGCGCGGCTTCCCATCGGGGTGGTCGTCGCGCCTTTTGGGGTGGACGGCGTACGACTTGGGGAAGACCTCATACCCACTTCGGAACTTGGTGATTTTCTGGTGAATTATTATGGACCTGCGTATACGTTTTCACACTTTTCGGCAACCGATGTGCTTTCCGGAAAAATAGGGAAAGCGGAACTGGAAAATAAGATCGTTATTCTCGGAGCAACAGCCGCCGGAACCTATGATCTGCACGTTTCCCCCTATGGTCCGCTCTATCCTGGGGTGGAGGTGCATGCGACTGTCATGCAAAACATCCTTCAGCAAGATTTCCTGATTCGGGCCGAATGGCTGCGGATTCTGGATGTCATCATGATTCTGGGTTCGGGACTGTTTTTGGGCATCCTTTCCCGTTTTTTCAGGGCGTACGGGATGGCTTTTTTCCTTGCGGGCAGTGTTTTGTCCTACCTTTTTGTGGATTTTTACCTGTTCACCGTTCAAGGTCTCTGGGTCAATACGGTTTATCCCGTCCTTACGCAGATCTTTGTTTATTCGGGAATTACTTTATATAAATATGCTTTTGAGGAGAGGGAGAAACGGTTTATTAAAACGGCGTTTGGCCAGTTCCTCTCACCGGTTGTGGTGGACCAGTTGGTGGAGAATCCTTCCCTGCTCAAACTGGGAGGCGAGAGCAAGGAACTGACCGCTTTTTTTTCCGATGTTGCCGGGTTTTCCACCATTTCCGAGGACCTGTCCCCCGAAGAGCTGGTTGAACTGTTGAACGACTACCTGACCGAGATGACGGATATCATCCTGAAATACGATGGGACGGTGGACAAGTTTGAAGGCGATGCCATCATCGCTTTTTTTGGCGCTCCG
>JADFGI010000142.1 GCA_022567815.1 Nitrospinota bacterium | reverse complement strand
GGCAAGCGGCGTGGCCGTTATAATATTCACAAGCTTTTACCCCTTCAGGGCATGAAGGTTATTGTGGAGATATCACACGTGCCCCGCAGGGATATGTGGTATTTCACCTTTGCCTTCATGCCCCGTAAGGGTAAATCCAGAGTCTCTGGATTGCTTCGTCGCTAACTCTCCTCGCAACGACGAGTTAAGCAAAGGTCGCCTCCCAATGGGGACTCTTATCTGATGAAACGGCCCTCAACCGGTTGCGTTGGCGTTGCCTTGACTTCTAAAATTGAGTGAGTTAGATTGATATCATTGAAGTTAAAGGAGTTGCCAATTGGAAAAGTATATTCAGGATTTCAAATCCTACCTGATAGCGGAGAAAAACGCCTCCCCGCACACGGTTTCCAGTTACCTCATCGACCTTTACCAGTTTGTTACATTTTTGCGTGAATCAGGGCATGGGGAAGTTCAGGAAGGGACCCTCCATCCAAAAAACATTGACCGATTGGCGATTCGGTCCTTTTTAGGTTATCTATATGAAAACTCGGCAGGCGGGGCCACTATGGCGCGTAAACTTTCCACCCTCAGTTCCTTTTTCAGATTCCTGTGCCGGGAAGGATACGTTGAGACCAACGTTGCCAAAACCATCCCGTCTCCGAAAAAAGAGAACCGATTGCCTTCATATCTTTCGGTGGACGAAGTTTTCCGTTTGCTGAACCTGCCCGACAGGAAATCGTTATTAGGCGCGAGAGACGGCGCGATGCTGGAATTATTTTACAGTACCGGAGTCAGAATCAGCGAACTGGTGGGCATCCGCATGCAGGACTTGCACTTACCGCAACGAATGGTTAAGGTAAGGGGAAAAGGCAAAAAGGAGCGTCTGCTCCCTATGGGACAAAAATCGGCGGACGCCATTGAGGACTACATTGAGTTTCGCGGCAAGCGGATTGCCAAGCTTCACGCCGCTCCGGAAGAGTTATTTTTAAATTTCCGGGGCCGGGGGATTTCCGTGCGCGGGGTTAGAAAAATTCTGGAAAAATATATCAGGCAAAACAACTTTACCGGAAAAATTTCACCCCATTCACTGCGGCATTCATTCGCCACTCACATGCTGGATGCGGGAGCTGATTTGCGGTCCATTCAGGAAATGCTGGGGCATTCCAGCTTGTCCACAACTCAAAAATACACGCATCTCACCATTGACCGTTTGTTGGAAGTGTACGACAAAGCACATCCCAGGGCGCGGGTAAAATAAGCCAGCGCCAGCTAATTTTGAAATAATAGGACACCGAGGTATATGGTAGAAAAAAGTTCTCAAGAATTCCCCTAACCCCTGTGGTAATTAACATTAGCTTTCATGCCCGGCACGGGTACTTTAAAAAGGGGGGAACCTGCTCCCCCGTCACCCAGTGGGTGTCTACGAAGGGGCCGGGGGAATGTAAATCTTTTTACTATTTTGCAAAACTCCTTTAATGTAAAGGGTTAGCGACAGCAAAAGCCAAAAAACATATACTTTTAGAAATCCCCCCTAATTTAAAAACATTTTCCATATATAATTTCCCATGATGCACGCAACAACCATTCTATGTGTCAGAAAAAAAGATAAAGTGGCGATGGGTGGGGACGGACAAGTCTCCCTCGGAAACACAGTCATGAAGCACAGCGCCAAAAAGGTGAGAAAAATGCATCACGATAAAATAATCGGCGGGTTTGCAGGTTCCACTGCCGATGCTTTTTCCCTGTTCGCGCGATTTGAAGAAAAGCTGGAAAAATATCAAGGCAATCTGGCACGCTCGGCGGTAGAATTAGCCAAGGACTGGAGAACCGATAGAATGCTCCGCCGCCTGGAAGCCATGCTCATCGTCGCCGACGATGAAAAATCCTTTCTGGTCTCCGGCACAGGCGATGTGATCGAGCCTGATGACGGAATCCTGGCTATCGGATCCGGGGGCACGTTTGCTCTTGCCGCGAGCAAGGCTCTCATCCAGAATACAGATATGGATGCCCGTGAAATCATCGAGAAAGCGATGGACATCGCGCAATCAATTTGTATATATACCAATTCAAATTTAACCATTGAGGAATTGTAGTTTAATGAACAAAAGTTTTTCTCTTAAAGAACCAACATCCCAAAGCCCCCAAAAAGAGTTCCTTGCCTCGCTGACACCCAGGGAAATCGTCAGGGAACTGGACAAATACATCGTCGGCCAGGATAAGGCCAAACGCGCCATAGCCATCGCCCTGCGCAACCGGTGGAGGCGTCAGCAATTGTCGAAAGAAATGCGCGACGAAGTCGCGCCGAAAAACATTCTCATGATCGGTCCCACTGGAGTCGGCAAAACAGAAATCGCCCGGCGTCTCGCCAAACTTACCAAATCCCCTTTCATCAAGGTGGAAGCCTCCAAATACACGGAAGTGGGCTATGTGGGACGCGATGTTGAGTCCATGGTCCGGGACCTTGTGGAACTGAGTAGAACCATGGTCCGGGAAGAAAAGGAAGTGGAAGTTCAGCAAAAAGCCAGGGAAATAGCCGAGGAACGTTTGCTGGATCTCCTGTTGCCGCCAAAGCCTGGGCGTCCCATTCCTCAGGACGGGGAAACCCGTGACAATTTGGATAACACCGATAATACCAGGGAAAAGTTTGCCCGTTATCTAAAAGAAGGCCGGTTCGACGACCGCACCGTGGAAGTTGAGGTCCAGGAAAAAATGAGTCCCATGATAGACGTGATATCCGGGCAAGGCATGGAAGAAATAGGCAACAATCTGAAGGATATGCTGGGCGGCATGTTTCCCAAAAAGAGCAAAAGGAAAAAAATGAAAATTCCCGAAGCTTTCAAGGTTCTGGCGAGGGAAGAAGCGGAGAAACTGATCGATCCTGATAAACTGTCCGAAGAAGCCGTGGAACGGGCCGAGCAAAACGGCATCATCTTTATCGATGAAATCGACAAGATCATTGGCCGGCAAGGGGGGCAGGGAAGCGCGGACGTTTCCCGTGAAGGCGTACAGAGGGACCTTCTTCCCATAGTTGAAGGCTCCTCGGTCAATACCAAACACGGAATCGTTAAAACAGACCATATCCTGTTTATTTCAGCGGGGGCTTTCCATGCCGCCAAACCTTCAGACCTGATTCCGGAGTTTCAGGGCAGATTCCCGATTCGCGTCGAACTGGATTCCCTTAACAAGGGGGATTTTATCAGAATCCTCACGGAGCCCGACAACGCGCTGGTCAAACAATACATCGCGTTGATGAAATCCGAGGGCCTTGACATCAGCTTTTCAGAGGATGCCATTGAGGAAATCGCCAGCATGTCCGCCACCGTCAATGAACGGACGGAAAACATCGGCGCAAGGCGACTGCAAACCATCATGGAAAAATTACTGGAGGATATTTCCTTCGACGCGCCCGACCTGGAAAACAAAACCATTTCCATTGACGCGGAGCATGTAAAAGACAAGCTCAAGGACATCATCGAAAACGAAGATCTGTCCCGCTTTATTTTGTAAATCAACGACCCCGCCGCAAGCGGACGCAGTATCCGAAAAGGATTTTCATTTAAAAGCCGTAGCCAGCGTGACGCTGGACCCAAATTGCAATCATATTCTCTGCAAACAAACCTTATCGCGGCCAAACAATTTTTCAAAAGTTGCCCCTACGGCTAGTAGCTACGGGGAATAAAACCCACTGGTGGGATTCATGAAAAAAAGCATCGAAAAAGCTGAAATCCTGCTGGAAGCCCTGCCCTACATCAGAAATTTTTTCGGCAAAACCATTGTCGTTAAATACGGCGGCAACGCCATGGTCTCTGAGGATTTGAAGGAAGACTTTGCCCGCGATATCGTTTTGATGAAATATGTGGGCATCAATCCCGTCATCGTTCACGGAGGCGGACCGCAGATTGGAGAAACCCTGGACGCGCTTGGAATCAAGTCGAAATTCTTCCAGGGTCAGCGGATCACCGACAAGCAAACCATCGACGTGGTGGAGATGGTGTTGGGGGGCAAGGTCAATAAAGAAATCGTGGCCCTCATCAACCACCACGGAGGGAGCGCGGTCGGCATCACCGGAAAAGACGGAAACCTGATTCTGGCCAAGCGCCACCGGAAGATGAAAATTTCGCCTGAAACCGACCGGCCTGAAATCATGGACCTGGGCCTGGTAGGAGAAATCACCAAGGTCAATCCCAAAATTCTTGAGACCCTGGACAATAACGATTTCATCCCTGTCATCGCCCCCATAGGCAAAGGGGAAAACAAGGAAACCTTGAACATCAATGCGGATTTTGTCGCTTCGGCAATCGCCTCGGCCCTGAAAGCGGAAAAGCTCATTTTGATGACAAACACCCAAGGCGTCCGGGGAAAAGATCAATCCCTGATATCCGAATTGACCCGCCGGAAAGCCGCTAACCTCATTAAAAGCAATATCATCTGTGACGGGATGCTCCCAAAAGTCAACTGTTGCCTGGAGGCTCTGAAAGCAGGAGTCGCCAAAACCCATATCATCAATGGAACGATAAAACATTCCCTCCTTCTGGAAATATTCACCGAGCAGGGGGTAGGAACTCAAATCATCGAAAAATAACGACTTTCCCCCATCTTATCTGTTTCGGTGGATGTCTCCCAAATGGAGGAAGAAGACTCCTTTATACCGAGGTCTCGTTGTTGACAAGCTGATTTTTGACTGATAGTTTATTGAACGACCCCGCCGCAAGTGGCCAGCGTGACACCGGACCCAGTGTTAACGTGCGATGGGTTTTTGAAGAATTAATAGTTCCCCTGTAATCCCAGGGGCTCGTGAGCGTGTGATATTCGACCTTTGCCTTCATGCCCCGTAGGGGTAAAGCGAACGTCTGCCCCACTTTTCCTCCCGCATAGCGGGGTGGAAATGAAAATAGCAGGTTAGGATTTTACCCCTCTCATACACCATTCAATCCATGGATAAATTTCAGTTGGATGAAAGAAGGAAAACGGTTCTATTGGAAGTGGTCAACGACTACATCCAGAAAGGAGAACCGGTGGGATCTCGAAGCATCTCAAAGATTCACGCGGAAAAACTGAGTCCCGCGACCATCCGCAATGTGATGTCGGATCTGGAAGAGATGGGTTATCTGCGCCAACCGCACACGTCCGCGGGCCGCATCCCGACGGACCAGGGGTATCAATTTTATGTGGACCAGCTCCTCAACCCGCAAAACTTTTTAGAGGAATTGGAAGATCAAACCGGCGATTACGGTAACGGCAACCAAAATCTCCAGGAAGTTTTGGAGACGGCCTGTGGCCTTCTGTCCAAAAATACCAATCAAACCGGATTGGTCATGCTTCCGGCCTTCTCAAATACTTTGTTCAAGCATATTGAGTTTATAAAAGTCGCCTCCGAGCAGGCTCTGGCCGTGTTTTTTTCCGATCTGGGAATCTTACAGAATAAAATTATTCCTTTGGAAAAGGACATGACGCAAGAGCAATTGACTTCAATTTCCAATTATCTGAATGAGGAATTCAGCGGCAAATCGATTCAATCAATCCGCAAGGAAATTTTGTTCCGGTTAAGAAATGAACGCGATCACTATAACCAATTAATGAAAAAAGCTCTGGACCTTTCTACCCGGCTTTTTGCGGAAGATATTGAAGAAAGCTCTCTTTTGGTGGAAGGCGCCTTGAATCTGCTGGACCATCCTGAATTTACCGCCGATCTGGAAAAAATCAAAGGGCTTCTGACAACCCTGGAAGAGAAATCCAAGTTGGTCAAACTTCTCGACCGCTGTCTCAAACAAGATGGCATGACCATCCTCATCGGTGAAAAAAATCTGGATGAAGAAATGGAGGGATGCAGTTTGATCGCCCAAAATTATCAAAAAGGTGATGAAAAACTGGGCTCTCTCGCTATTTTTGGTCCGAAACGAATGGACTATAAAAAAATCATCGCCATTGTCAATCAAACGGCGAAAACCGTTTCAACATTAATATCTAAAAATGATTTGGAGTTGTAAAAAAGTATGGGCAAAAAAAATACTTCGGAACAAGAGTCTGATTCCATTGAAAATGCCAATGGGGAAGATATCGTCGAAATAAGCAGTGATTCAGCTTCCTTGAATAATGAGGATGAAACTGTGGAATCCGAAAAAGTTGAGGAGCCTGAAAAAGACCCTATCGAAATTTTGCAGGATGATCTGAAAAAAAAAGATGACGAAATTGCCGAACTAAAACATGAATTTCTTTTGAATAAGGCCGAAACGGAAAATTTCAAAAAAAGACTGCGCAAGGAAAAGGAAGATTTTAACCAATACGCCAACGAAAAGTTGTTAAAAGAACTGATCCTCATCCATGAAAATTTTGAACGCGCCATATCAACTGACAACCCCACGGTCGAAAGTCTGAAAGAAGGCGTGGAAATGATTCACAAACAATTCCAATCTTTTTTTGAAAAAGAAAAGGTGGAGTCGATTGAGGCTCTGGGCAAAAAATTCGATCCGGCTCTTCATGAAGTCCTGTGTCAGGTGGAATCGGAGGAACACGAAGAAAATACGATCACCGAAGAATTCTCCAAAGGATATCAGTTGAATGGCAGAATTCTCCGGCCTTCAAAAGTTGTGATCGCCAAGGCGCCGACGAAAAAGGCTCCTGAAACTTCCGACAAAGAAGAATCGAAAGTCAGTGAAGAAGAATCCTCAAAGGCGCCGCCGCCATCCTCGGATTAATCAGGACAGGAGACCAAGGCAAATCCCCCACCTCTAACAAATTATTTTTGCTCCATGCCTGAACTCCCGGAAGTCGAAACACTGAGACGCGCTCTCCTGCCTCTGGTAAAAAACAAAACCCTGGCGGACATGAAATTTTTCCGCGAGGATATCCGCTTTCCGATCCCGCAAAAAAAACTGCGGGATGGTTTGATCGGAACAGCCATTTCCGACATCACCCGCCGGGGAAAATATTTATTATTGCATGCGCCCACCGGGGCCATGATTCTGCATTTGGGAATGAGCGGACGGGTCATTCAATACCCCTCCATGAAACCGGTTGAAAAGCACACGCACGCGGTTTTCCATTTTGAGCCGGATATCTTTTTGCATTTCATTGATCCGCGCCGGTTCGGCTGTATCCTCTGGGCGCCCAAAAATGAGGGCCACCCGCTTCTCGACCACCTCGGCATGGACCCGCTTGATGAGGCAACCACCGCCAAGGCGTTAAAAGTGATGGCCCGAAAATGTAAAGCCCCAATCAAATCCTTTATCATGAACTCCAAACGCCTCACCGGGGTGGGCAACATTTACGCCTGTGAATCGTTATTTCGTGGAGGGCTGAACCCTCGCCGGCAAGCGGGAAAAGTCACCCTTCGGGAATGGGAAAATTTCCTGACCTGTCTCCAGGCCATCCTGAATAACAGTATCGCCTCCGGTGGGACCACCCTGCGTGATTTCTTCACGGCGGACAACACCCCCGGCTACTATGCGGTCAACCTGGCCGTTTACGGCAAGGAGAATCAGCCCTGCCCTAATTGCGCCACTCCCATCGCCCGTGTGGTCCAAACTGGCCGGTCCACTTTTTACTGCAAAGTTTGTCAGAAAAAATAACCGGCGTATCGCTGGCCAGCCTGGGGCTGGACCCAATGTTAACGTTCGACCAGCCTACCGGCTGGAACACATAGTAACGGACTATGGATTTTTGAGGAATCAATAGTTCCTCCATACATAGAAGTTTTTGTCTTCCTGTCTGCGGTCTGCGGTCTGCTTTTTTTGGCTCATAGTGCGGTTTAAATATTTCTAGAC
>JADFGI010000141.1 GCA_022567815.1 Nitrospinota bacterium | reverse complement strand
GGATTAAATTTTCACGATGCGGTAAGGTTCCCACAGGGCTTTGACCACTGGGGGAATTGGGACCCGATTAACTTCTGCCAAACCGGGCGTGGATTCATCAGACTCAAACAGTTTGGATTTATCGGCAAACAGGAGTTTGATCCAAAGCAATATCCCCTGTTTGATGGAATCCGGAACATCGGAAGCGTTCCCGTACCCTGCCGCAAACTCAATTTCCACAGAATTGACACAGCGCAAACCCGTTGGCCATACAGCCCCCTGGTTCAAAGCGATGCGTCCTGGATTAGACGCTGTATCCACCAGGTAATTGGAACTGCTGAAAACGGTAACGGTGTTTGCGATATCGTAGGTTTGCAAAAACGCAACGGACTGAAGCGGAGGGCGAGGAATCTCAAACAACCTTTCGACTTTGTCAAAATGGGCTACCGGGAGTTCAAAATAACCTTCACCGGGAGCGTCCTTTTTACTCTTCCGGGGAAAACCATCGAGCCACAAGATCCAGATTTGCGTTATCAGGGACCGGGCGGCCCATGACTCGAACCGCTGACGGACGGCTGTGATGAGCGCATTAACGAACGCATCGTCATCGGTATCGGTAATCCGCAGATAGGATTTTGCTTCACTCAGGGTTACCGGCTCGGAAGCGGGCGGAGTTTTCAATTGTAAGGCCATAAGTTTTTGGAATTAAAATGGATGAATAAATTTTAAGAAATGAACACCATCGCCCATGTGGGCGAGTATCATGTCATTGCGAGGAGCGCCAGCGACGAAGCAATCCAAAATCTTTCCTGTGGCTTTATGGTTTGCTTCGGCCTTACGGCCTCGCAATGACGATCAAATGATCTCCCCTTAAAAACAATGTAATCTTTTATCTAACCCTTAACTCTTCATTGTTTTTTGTTTTCCGGGGCCGCGCCTGCATCTTTTTTCCTTTGTTTTCTGCCTCGCGTCTGCACTTGTTTGCCCCAGCCCTCGTGGACAAAAACTTGGGCCAGGCCATCCGGTAACTCGTATTGTTCTCCCCTGGCATAGGAGCAGACGGTAACGCCATCGGGTGAGCCGGTTCTGGTTTCCAGCATTTTTATTATCACCATTTTCTCCTAAAAAAATTCATGCGAAGGATCATGCTTCGACAAACCCAGAATGACGTTTTGACCGTCACCCTGAGAATTTCGAAGAGTTGTACTTTGATAAAAACTTTATCAGGCAACAGGTGCGTGATGCGGAACACCGCGAATCATCATCGCGCCGTAAATCGCGCCTGTGCTTCCGTTGGAGGTGACGAACACCCGAACGTAGCGTTTTCCGCCTTTGTAGCCAACCCGTTGCACTGCGTTGGCACTGATGTTTGCCAGGGTTCCAACCACATCGGCGGCGGCCACATCGGTGTAGCTGGAATTGTCATCCGACTCCTGCAACTTAGGCGTGTGGGTGCCATCGGTGAGGGCGCCGGAATAAACTATGGCCATTGCCGCCTCGTATCCCTGTAGGTCCACACCGGTCCCGGTCTGATTGGAATTGTGGGTGGCGGGATCAATGGATTTGACCGCGTCCATATTGTTTTTTAAATCTCGCATATTCAAAATCTCCAAAAAAGCATTTAAGATTCAGGTGCCAGAATCCAGAAGGTTTTAATCTCCTGAATTCTGGGTTCTGGGTTCTATATTCTGAACACTGACTCATGGCCCGCTTATGCGGCTGTTTTTTGAATCACAAACGCCTCGAAATTAGTGATGTCGCCGCCGGTTCGTTTTGTCGTGTAGAACAAAACGAAGGGTTTGCCGCTGAAGGGATCGCGCAGAACGCGCACGCCCATTCGATCAACAATGGTGTATGCCTGACGGAAATCGCCGAACGCCAGCGAAAGGGAATTCGCGGCCACGGCGGGCATGTCTTCCATGCGTTCTATCGGATACCCAAGCAGGGTCTGTAACTCCCCAGCTTCCAGCGAGGGTTGCCAGAGATATTGCCCGGTGGTGTCCTTGAGCTTGGAGATCAATTCCACCGTACCTCGGTTCATCAACCATCTGCCGCTTTTTAGGTAAGGACTCTTCAAGGCGTAAACGGCAGTGCGCAGGCCATCGGCGGTGAGCGCTGAAGCGCTACCCGAGTTCACCTGCTGAACCTGCCCTGGATTGGTTGTCCCGGCAGGGAAGGTGAGAATTCCACGAGGTTTGCCCACGCCATCGCCGTTGATGAACGCGGCGTTTTCCAGGCGGGAAAACTTGTCCGCCACTTTCCCGGCCAACCAGTTTTCGACATCGATCCTGGAATCGTCCAGCAAGGTTTGCGTCGCTTTGGGCATGGCGTAAAGTTCGTGCACGGGAATGCTGTGAATGCCGATGGTCGGCGCATCGGTTTCCGGACGCGCACTTTCCTCCGTTGCCCAGGCGGCGTTGGCTTCGCTCAGATCGTTGGGAATTTCCAATGCGTCGCTGGAAATGGTTTCCACGGTGGCGACATTACGCATGGGTGAGGTTTCGAACACTTTGTTGACGATCATGTTCGACATCCCGGACGTCACCCAGTAACCGCCGTTAGGATCCTGCTCGGACGAAAGATATTTGATTTCGTCGGGAGCCATCGCGGCCTCGCCTTTGCGCAAATATTTTTCAACTGCGGCTTTCTTTTTCTCGGCAAGCGGATCAAAGGACTCGCGGTGGAATTCAAATCCGGGGCGGTTGAGCTGGGTCTGAATTCTTTCCAATCCCTGTTTCACATCGGTGAGGTCCTGAATCTCGCTGGAAATGCGGTTGACCTGCTGTTCCAGAAGCGGATCGACCCGGCCATTTTTCTCCAGATCGGCGAGACGTTGATCGTTTTTGACCTTGTGCTCTAAGAAGGCCTGATTCAACTCATCAACAAGTTGTTTGATTTCATTCATGTTTAATAACTCCTAAGGGTGGATGCTCCTGTCTTCCCAAATTTCACTTTGCTAAAAACAAAAAGGGAGGAGGCTTTAATTGGTTTTCAAATTGGTTAAAAGGGTTTTCATGGAGTGAAGAATAGAAGTCTCCATAATGTCGGCTCCTGGCGTTTCGGAGTGGGTTTCCGGCTCCGTTTGGCAAAGGAGTGACTTTAAATTGATGAGAGCTTGCCGGGTGCGTTGTTTGTCCAACCCAATTTCCTGCCGGAGAAATTGATGCAACAGATTCTGCCGGGCTTTAATGGTGGTCACGCCAGCTTGCGGATTCATGGGAAAGGTGACGATGCTGTACTCGAAAAGTTGAATTTCTTTGAGACGGCGGATCATTGGATTTTTCTTGTCGGGTTCTTCCTTGATAGCCCGGAAGCCAATGGAAAGACCTGTGCGCCCTCCCACCTGAACCGCCATTTTCATGAGGGAATGGCGTTCCCTGGCGACCCGGACATTGAGGTCCAGCAGACCGCGCACCAGCAACCCCCGGTCATCTTCCCTGGCCTCCAGGTTCCATCCGATCTGCCGGGTGGGATCGTGGTGATCCAATATGGGAATCCTGCCTTTGGTTTCCCGAAGGGTTTTCTTAAACGATCCTTTTTCGACAACATCTCCGCCCAGGTCAACTTCTCCAAAGGTGGAAGCGTAGCCGGTGAACTCCCCGGATTCGTCGATCTGGTCAATTTTGAACGGAAACGATTTGATTTCTTTCATACAAATTTCCTCATTGCTTAAGAAGATGGATTCGGATTTACGGAAACCAACCCGTCGCCGCCGGGAATATCGTCGTACCCGACCAGATGGCGTTTTTCATTGATGGTCAGAAACTGGCTGTCGTTCGCCCGCTTCCATAACGACTCCTGATCCTCCGCCAGAGCTTCGATTTTGTCCTTGTCATAGTCCAGGAAAAGATCCTTGCCGAATTTGGGAGTGAGCTGGTTGTTGAACGCATCACGCAGGCGGTTCAAAGCGGGACAGACAACTTCCGTGTACAACGCTTTCCTGCCTTCCTTGCGGTTTTGGTAAGTCGCCGGTTGCAGGCCGATCAATTCCGGTGGCATATTATAGATTTGGGCGATCTGCAACGCGCTGAACTTGAGCCCCTCGATCCAGTCCATGTCTTTAGGGGAAATACTGAGTTCTTTCCAATCCAGATCCTGCTCCAGCAGTAAAGGTTCCCTGGCGTTGCGAATGCCCTGAATCTGCTCGCGCATTTCCTTTTTCAACCGGCTGAATTGTTCGTCCGTCAGCCTTTCCTTGGAAACGAGGGCTCCGGAAGGCACAGCGGAATTTCGCAATAACGCGGAATTCCATTTATCACCGGCGTTAAGTTTATCGATAGCCAATGCCGCCACCTGGATGGGAGAAAACCCATACCAGTCGTCCAGGGGATGAAACAGTTTCAGATGTAGAATCCGGTCGCGGGAAAGATAAACGGTTTGACCGTTCACACGGTACTCATAGCCCGCGACCAGGTTCACCGGGTGCGGCACAATCTTCATTCGGTCGGGACGCAATGCATAAATCTCCCTGGGAGGTGATCCTTCCGCATGGTTGTTACGCGGCGATGAAACCTCCCCGGTTGGACCGACCATTTCCAAATACGCGTTTCCTGAAACATACAGGTACCCGATCGCGGATTCGATAAACTCGAATTTTCCCTGCAGGGGATTTGGCCGTTGGATCAGATTTAATAGCGGGTGGGAGAGAATTTCCTTGCGTCCGCCATCGGCCAGGCGTTGATAAAGAAGCCAGTCAACTCCCGCTGCCGCTCCGGCAATTTCCTTTATGCAGGCGAATACAACACTGTTCTGGGTGAAACCCTCTTTAGCCAGCGTGGCGTAATCGGCGCGGGTCGAGACTCCCTGATCGAGCGGAAGAAACAGGGTGAGCGCCCGGCTGACCGCGCTTTGTTTGGTGGCAATGTTTTTTATCCAATGAAATATATTCATGTTTCTCCAACCAGCCCAGGGCTGGCCAGCGTGACGCTGGACCCAGTGCTGACGCGCAATAGGTTTTTAAGGTTTTTCGGGGCTGGTGAGCGCAGCGAGCGTTAGCCCCTCTCTTCCTCCCCGTGTAACGGGGTCCTCCCCACGTAGTGGAGTTAAACGCTCCTTCTTTCGGTGAGCCGGTGGCGTTCGCCTTCCAGCATGCGGGCGAATTTCCGGGCGGTGGCCTGATCGGGCACAAAGCCGCCGGTAATATTGAAGGTGATGTTGTCGCCGCCGAATCCACCACGGCGGAATTGTTCCGCCTGAGGCCGGGGAAGCACGGTTTCTCCCTTGTGTATCCGAGCCAGCATGTCGCGGGGAACAAAGTTAATCCCGGACGCGAAGGAGGGTGGAGCGAACTGAAGTTCCAGGTCCAATCCCAGGGGATTGTCGTTGATGGGGACCAATCCGCCCGGTCCCCGGCTGGGAACGGGGTCAAAATTCAATGCAGATTGTTGGGCCGATTTTATCCTGGCAAAAGCCGCCTGGCCGGAAGCGGATACGGCCCTGAATGCGGACTCGGCATTTCTTCTAAACTGTTCAAATGCTTTTTGCGAGGGACCGGTCAAGCGGTCTTCGAAATTGGCAACGATGGTGGCTTCAACGGTGTTTGCGATAGGCATGATTCGATCTTTATAAATTAAGAGGATTTCTAAAAATTGTTTTGTGTTACACGATTCTCCTTATTCTCGGCCCGTTTCTGCCGGAAGCAATCAGACTGAACAGCATCTCCAGAGCGTCGGGTCCATCGTCATGATCGGCTTTGGGAAAGTATTTGAGCTGATCGAGAAGGATGCGGTCGTGTCTGCTAAAACGGATCAATCCGTTTTTGATATGGGGTTGCAATTTGGAAATCCTCAGCGTCTTGTCGGCATGAGGGCGCACCCCTTGAACGGCCAGATAAATTCCTCTTTTCGCTCCTTCCCGAATGACCTGGTCTTTGAACAGTTCCTGAAACTGCACCTCCTCAATCACGATGCGGTCGAATTTATAATGTTCATGCAATTGAAACAGATCTTCCATGATGCGATCGGGATGACGTTTTTTAATATCGGCGGTAAGGACATCGATCACGCCATTTTCCCTAACCGCACCTACAAGAATGGCGGAGGGGTCGGATTTTCTGGAGGCATGCCCCATCGAGGGATCGATGGCGCAGTAAAACCCCTGGTAATCACCGTTGGATAATCGCAGGGCGATTTCGTCCTCGTCATAGAAGGAAAACCAGTCTTCCTGGAACAGGCAATCGTCCGGGTTGATCGGTTCATTTTGCTTTTCCGAATCAAAATAAGCAGGGCCATCGGAAACCCGCATCTTCATGAGGTACTCATACGGCTCCACCTGAGGCCAAAGAACTTCCGTGCCTTCCAGCATGGCCACCCGGTGGGCCGCGAAGAATCGATCAGCTTGCTTTTCCGCATCGTCGTTCGCTGGATCCGAAAATATCGATTCCCAACGTTCCCAGAGCTGGGAGCTCGACCATTGGATCACCGCCTGCCATTTTTGTCCGCTCCAACCCGGTTGTTTGAGAAGCCGGGCCAACAACGAGTCATAATGAAGAATGGTGCCAATGACCAGGTAAACGGTGTACCTGCCGCCGATTTTCATGACCGCTTTAAAAAACCATTTTCGATCCTTTTCTCTTTGTTCCGGGGAGTCGACGTTTTCGTCGTTCTCAAGATCATCGCAGATCACCAGATCCGGCCGTCGGCTTCCAAACCGGACTCCCCGCAAGCGTTTACGTTTGCCCCAGCAGGCGACCTTGACTCCGTTTCGCGTTAAAATCTTTCCTACTTTCCACGTCCGGCCTTCACCGCAGGCTGAGGGAAAATCTTCCCGCAAGCGTTCATTGACTTCCAGTTCGGCTTTGATGGATTCCAAAAACTCTTCCGCCTGTTCGGTGGTGTCGGAGATCACGCCGATGAACCGCCGATGCCTGCCAGCAATGCACCAGAGCGGCAGAATCAGGGTCGTCAATGTGGACTTGGCATGGCCACGAGGCGCGGCTTGAACTTCCTTCGCCCCCTGTCCCGTAGATTCAGCCTGAAGGATTCTGCGACCGAATTTTTCGTACAGCTGGTGGTGCATGGGGGAAGGTTTTTCCGTCAGATAATGCGGAAAATACGTCCGGGCGAAGTATGCCAATTCCGTTATGGCGCGTTCGATGCGTTCCTGCTTTTGCTTCGGTGAGTTGTCGCCAAAGGCGGTGACCGCAGTCTGGATGAGCGTTCTGATTTCATGATAGCCCTGCCTGGTTCTTTGGGTTCCTGCCATTGGGTCCTGACTTTTTCACCAATATCCTCCAGATAATGCCCGACAACCTCCGCAGACTGAGACTCGCCTTTCTCCAGGAGGGTCTGCACGACACACCTGAGAGCGGAGATCAGCAAAGATTCATGATCTATCAACCGGGCCTGGATCATGGTTTTTTGAATTTCGAGAATCCGCCTGATATAGGCGCAATACATTCGGTGGGCGCTAAGGTTGTCCGGATCGGTTTTCAGTTTTTTTCTGATGATGTTTTTGCAAGAGACGGCCTCTGTGAGCAGTTTTTCAATATCGTTTCGGGTTTTCCCCGCGTCATTCGAATTTTTCCGCGCTTTTGGCATTGACCGCTCCGACTAACTTGTGAACCGCCTGGCTCAATTCGTTCAATTGATCAAAAATCCGGCTGATCAATCCTTCGGTTTTTCCGACCGCAAGATAAAAAGATTCTTTATCAACGTATTGCTCAAACATATATTTTTGATCGACATGCCGTTCCTTTTCCAAACCCCGTATCTCCCTTTCCAGAACACCGATTTTATTTTTCAAGTCCTTAAATTCTCCCTTGGTTCCATTCGCCATCCATT
>JADFGI010000140.1:1888-7811 GCA_022567815.1 Nitrospinota bacterium | reverse complement strand
CCAAGACCCCAAGGTCTCTTCTTTTCTAATACCTCCCCTCCTGGCCATGTTTATCGCATTGAATTTTTAAAAGTGCAAAACTCCTGAGATGAAAACCTCAATACGAGGGTCGTTTTTATAACTTGAAAATTGTATATCGAAGGTCTATAAACCAAGTGTGTTTCAAGCTGAAATCAACCTTTGGTCCAAATTGGTTTGAAGACCTACAGACAACTATAATTGAACAGATTGTGCAATTTATGAGAGTAAGATTACTTTGAGGTCCGTCAGAGGAATTCGATCTATTCAGCCGGAGGCCGCAATCCATGACAAAGACAAGAGCTATCGCGTTGTTTGTGGCCGTAGCGGGTTCTTTGCTTTACCTTACAACCGTATATTTTTCGCCATCCAAGAATTGGGAGGATTACAATCAAGCGGGTTTAGCCGCATATGGGAAAAAGGATTATGCCGAAGCTGAAAAACAGCTTGCTGCCGCCTTGAAGGAGGCGGAAAAGTTTCCCCTGAGTGATTCCCGCTTGACTCTGAGCCTCAACAATCTTATGGAAATATATCGGGTTCAAGCCAAATACGCCGAAGCGGAACCTTATATCAAGCGTTCTCTGGAGATTGCCGAGAAGATCTATGGACCAGAGAATCCCAATGTAGCGGCACATCTCAATAACCTGGCGGGAAATTACCGTGATCGAGGCATGTACTTAGAGGCCGAACCTCTTTCCAAACGCGCTCTCGATATTTGGGAGAAAGCTTTTGGGAGGGACAACCCCTTGGTCATCTTTGCTTTGAAAAACTACGCGGATCTTCTCCGCAAGATGGACCGCGATGCGGAGGCCGAAAGTTACGAAGCCCGTCTAAAGCCCGGCCAGGCCAACCACGCGAGGGTCAACCGGGAAAAATAATCCATAAAAGAAAATCATTTCGTAAGAGCCAGCCGTCTCCTTTCCTGTTGCCAATACCTGTTTAAATCCTCTTGAACAAGGGCCAAAACCACTCCCTGGAATAAAATCAGGATAATCGCATAAAACAGGTAATAGGACATGTCTGAAGGCAGCATTTTGATTGAGCCGTCTAAGATAAAATATTGAAGGACAATGGCTGGAACATTAAAAGTCCCTTTTATCCGCCTTTTCAAAAATCTTTTTATTATTCGAAGTTGAAGAAACAAAAAGGCGGCCTGTATCCCCGCAATGATCCAATCCAGGGAAACTTTGATAAAAGGTTGAAATGGGAAATCCATTAATTTTCCCAGAATCATTCCTAAAACAAAATATGGAATGATGGAGAGTATCAACAGCTCCAGGAATTTTAATTCGGGATTTATTTTTATCCCTTTATGATTCCTGAATTTTCTGTAATTCCTAAGAAACCAGAAATAAAAATAAAGGCCAAAGGTTAACCCATATAAAATTAAAAAAAAGCTTATCGACTGCCCCTGGGTTGGTATTTTGGTCAAGCCTTTATATTGTGAAATGATTTTGGAGGAAAAAATCTCTTTTACCGATTTGGTTTTCCCACTTTTTTTAGCGATGAGAAAATCCTCCGGACTTAACTTGCCTTCCGATAGCAAACAACGAATGTCTTTTAAATGCAGAGGACCTTTTTTTATGCCCTTTTTTACGAGCATGAATTGCGCTGGTGAAAATTCAATAACTGCAGAATGTTTTTCCAAATCCTTTTTTGCTCTCAGCCCAAAATAAATACTGAGAAAAACCATTCCAAATATTACGAAATAGGACCACCCTGCACGGGAGAAGGCGGCGGTATCATAAATCCCGTGAAGGATGACCACCAAAACCAGACCCTTCCATAATTCTTTTTCAGGTTCAAAGCTGAATTTAGCCCTTCCCATGAAATAGCCCAAAATTATTCCCAAAAAAACGTGGCTAGGAACCGCGGTGAATAACCGCAACATTCCCGTCTCCTGGCCAAGGCGAAAAACATAAAAAAAGTTTTCAACGGTTGCAAAGCCACATCCCAGGATTCCTCCAAAAACAATTCCATCAAAAGGTTCGCTAAATTCCCGGTCATCGTAAATGAATCCTTTAAGGAAAATAAATTTGCATAATTCCTCCACCAAAGCTACGCCGATAAAAGCATAAAAAACCTTCTGCCACCACATATCGCTGGAATTTCCATTTAAAATACCTTCCAGACCCAAAACTTTTTGAAAAACTGTCTCGGCATAGGCTGCGGGAAAGCAGGCCAAACCTCCCAGAAGAAAAGCTTTAACTACCATGACCTTGGACTTGGGTTCCCATTTATCGGAGTAATAGATGTAGACGGCAAGCGCAATGCCAGGACCCGCGGCAAGATACATTAATTTAAGAATTTCCATTCCCCGCTCATTTGAAATTTACTGTTTACAAATATTGTAGAGAAGTCAGACAAAATAAGACTATGAAATGTTCGGCCTCTGTAGACAGTTTTGTTAATTCCGCATTTTATCCCATTATAGTCCTGACCTGCCCCTGTTAGTTGTACCACTTCTTAAGTTAGAATTTCCATTTTCAATGGCTCTATAGTTTCTGGCGCTGGTGGTCGATAGTTCAGTGAGCTATGCGGTCGAAACTGGTTATATTCCTTTCTCCAGTTTTCGATCAACACCTGAGCTTCCAGCAAGGTTGTAAAGATTTCTCCATTCAAAAGCTCATCTCTCAGCTTGCCATTGAACGATTCATTGTATCCATTCTCCCAAGGACTTCCTGGTTCGATAAAAAGCGTCTGAACACCTAAACGTTCCAACCAGTACCTGACAGCTTTTGCCGTAAACTCAGGACCATTATCCGAACGAATGAAACCTGGCAGTCCTCGATAAATAAACAGATAGCCGAGTTGCTCCAATACATCCTGTGATCGTAATCGACGAGCTACTTTAAGGGCCAGGCATTCCCTCGTATACTCATCAATCAGCGTTAATATCCGCAAAGGCCGCCCATCCTCGGTCCGGGTCGCCACAAAGTCATAGCTCCATACATGATCTTTGAACTGAGGTCTCAATCGAATACAAGATCCATCGTTCAGCCATAATCGCTTCCTCTTAGGCTGTTTTTGTGGCACCTTTAAACCTTCCCTCCGCCAAAGACGTTCCACTCGTTTATGATTTACCCTAAAGCCTTCTCTCTGCAATAATGCTGTTATCCTGCGGTATCCATAGCGGCCATACTTCATAGCTAAATCAATCATTTGTTGTGTCAGCCTCTCTTCATCATCCCTTATCCCCGGACGATAACGCTGCGTGGAGCGGGGCTGGTTTAACGCCCGACAAATCCTGCGCTCTGACGCGTTGAACTGTTCCATCACATGAACTACTGCTCGCCGCTTCTTTGTCGGGCTTAATACTTTCCCTCTGCAACTTCTTTCAATATCGCCTTGTCCAACGACAGATCGGCCACCAGCTTCTTCAATCGAACATTTTCTTTTTCCACTGCTTTCAAACGCTTAGCTTGATCCACGTTCAAATTCCCGTACTCCTTCCGCCACCGGTAATACGTCTGCTCCGTAATCCCTATCTTTCGACAGACCTGGCCAATCGTGCTGCCCTTGGCTAACAAAACTTCCGCTTCTCTTAAATAACCAATAATCTGCTCCGGCTGATACCTTTTCCTGCCCATTTTACCCTCCCTAATCATCGGGTTTTTGATCCAAATCCTAACATACAGCTTGGATCAGTTTTCGGGGGGCAGGTCATCATGACCGTCGTTAAGATGATCACGGTTGTGGGAAATACCAAAGGTGGTGTGGCCATGATTTTTATGATTCTATTTTTTATGTTTCACTACGGCGTCGCTACTATGTTCCATTTAATCTTTTTGCTTGTTATGTTTGGCCCTAAGAATCAGACCATAGGGTTCTCGGGAGGGGAATTATCAATAGGTGGGACGGAAATAAATCCAATAAAGGGAATATTTAGTTCGCTTCGGCTATCTTAGATGTCGTAACTACCAGTGAAGGTGCGACCGTTGAGGAACTCATTAAAACCATGACGGCATTTCATATCATCCGGCTTCCCATCGTCCAGGACGATAACCTGGTGGGGATTGTTTCTAGAGGTGACGTCCTAAGGAGCCTCATCGAACCTGAATTTGTTGCTCACATGTAGTGACTTTTGCTTGAATGGCTTTGGATGACCCACCTTTCAGACAAAATTTTGATCTCAATAGAAGGTTCGCCTTATCAGAACGACTTTCTATGAATTTTAATGATATGGGGAATCTTGATTTAGGTATATTTCTTGACACTTTTTTTATTAAAAATTGTAATTGCATCTTTAGTTATCAGCTTCTGTTCTTGGTTGGCGGGAAGACAGCCAGATTTGGCAGGGTTTATTATTGCCCTTCCAATTGCTAGTCTAATTGCTTTGGTGTTTTCTCATGCTGAATATCAGAACCCCGTTGCAAGTTTAAATTTTGCTAAAAGCATTTTTGTAGGCATACCAGCAACTCTTTTATTTTTTATACCGTTTCTTCTAGCTGAAAAATTCAATTTATCCTTCTGGGAGTGCTACTTAGGAGGGATAGGGTTTTTGGTTGCGGGGTTTTTTATTCATAAAACCATTTTGTCAATTATTTGATTTTTGAAAAATAAATTTCCCTTATGTAATGTGGAACGCTATATTTTTCTATTAAAGGAAATTGGCTAGGTTAAAAAGGGTGGACGGGGAATACTCATCTGAATAACCCATGCTCAGTAAATTGCCTGATCCCATCACGCATGCCCCGACGATATTTACGCTGTCAATAGACATTTGGAATTCCTTTTAAAAAAACGCCGCCGCAGAATCAATTACGGACCGCGTCAAATCCGGTAATTTTTTTGCCAAGAATAAGAGTCTGTACGGCATCGGTCCCCTCATAGGTGGACACGCTCTCCAGGTTCAGCATGTGCCGTATGCTGTTGTATTCAACGCTAATGCCCGACGCGCCCAGAATATCTCTTGCCTTTCGAGCGGTATCAAGAGCCATGCGGACATTATTTCTCTTGGCCATGGAGATTTGCGAAAATTCAGCGGACCCTTCCTCCATTAGCCGACCCAGCTGCAACGCCAGCAATTGCCCGCAGGTGATTCCGGTCAGCATATCAACGAGTTTTTCCTGAACAAGCTGGAACTGGCCAATGGGCTTATTAAAAATAATGCGGGTTTTGGAATGTTCCAGCGCCTCTTGGTAACATGCTATTGCGGCGCCCAACACTCCCCACGCGATGCTGTACCGCGCCTGATTCAAACAGGAAAAAACCGACCCGAGCCCCTCAGTTTTCGGAAGAATATTTTCCTGGGGGATCCTGCAGTCAAGCAGATGTATTTCTCCAGTGTCCGAAGCCCGCATTGAAAACTTGTGTCCAATTTTCTGAACAGACATTCCCGGGGTTCCCTTTTCAATAACAAACCCTCTCATTATTTCATCCAGATATGCCCAGATGATAAAAAGATCGGCGATATCCGCGTTGGTAATCCACATTTTGGATCCGTTCAAAACCCAGGCATTCCCTTCCTTCAGAGCTCTGGTCTTCAAGCCGGAGGGATCAGAGCCGTAATCCGGCTCCGTCAAACCGAAGCAGCCTATCAGATCGCCATTGATCAAACCGGGGAGCCACTTGTCCTTTTGTTCTGCAGTCCCAAATTTATCTATAGGGTGGATGACCAGGCCATTTTGAACGGATACAAAACTGCGTATGCCGCTGTCTCCCCGTTCAAGTTCCTGCATCAGCAATCCGTAGGCAACGGAGTTAATGCCTGCCCCGCCATGTGTCTGCAAACCAGCTCCGAGGAATCCTTCGCGGGCCATTTTTTTAACCAGATGCAGGGGAAATTCGCCGCGTTCAAAAGCCTTTCCCTGCTCCGTCTTGATCTGCTCATCCGGCATCTTGGTTCTCCTAGCTGAAAAGCGCCCACCCGATATTCACAAACGTGTCCAAACTTTGTCTGGTG
>JADFGI010000140.1:0-1878 GCA_022567815.1 Nitrospinota bacterium | reverse complement strand
GGCCTTTAAATGAGTCTCAATTGTGAAAAAATCGACTGGGAGCATGATTAATTCCTTTTAGAAGTTGACTATGTCAATGGTGACAAGGCGGCTTCTGCTATTTCAACCCCGAGAGCCACCGCTTCTCCGCCGCCGATACAAATAGCCGCGATACCCCTGCGTAAATGACGTCTCTTGAGAGCATACAGGAGCGTCACCAGAATTCTCGCTCCCAATGCCCCTATGGGGTGGCCCAAAGCCGCAGATCCTCCATGCACGTTGACCTTTTCCAAAGGGACACCAAGTCGGTCGACCACCGCCATGGCGGTTACGGCAAACGCTTCATTGATCTCAAAAAGATCGATATCATCAAGACTGGTCTTCCACGCGTCAAGGAGTTTGTAAATAGCCTCCACAGGGGCCAGCGGAAACTGATCGGGATCCATTGAATGGGAAGCGTGACCGACAATACTGGCCATGGGATTCAACAGACTGTGCCTGGGGCCGATCACGAGGGCCGCAGCGCCGTCATTAAGGCTTGAAGCGTTGCCTGGCGTCAACGTCCCTCCTTCCTTCCTGAAACCCGGGGGGAGTTTGGCAATATTTTCAAGATTATGCGCGTAAGGCTGCTCGTCATTATCTGCCAACACCTGCCGGCCGCCCGCGAACGTTCTGTCCGGAACTATTTCTTTGGAGAATAAACCTTGATCATGAGCCTTCCTGGCGCGTCGGTAACTCTGCATTGCATAGCCATCCTGATCTTCCCTGCTGTATTTCCCCTTTTCAGCGATCGACTCCGCAATCTCCCCCATATGACAGCCGCCAAAGCTGTCCCACAAACCATCATGAACCATTGAATCCAGCGGAGGGGATTTGACCGCGGGGGCTCCGCCTGTGCCGCGAGGCGTCAATAGAGGGGAGAGGCTCATATTTTCCATTCCTCCGGCGACGATGAATTCCCCCTCTTTCAGGCGGATCAGATTATCCGCAAGCATGACCGCCTTGAGACCTGAGCCGCAGACTTTGTTGACGGTCATGCAGTCAACGCTGATGGGTAAACCGGCATTTATCGCCGCCTGCCTCGCTGGAGCCTGGCCGAGACCGGAGGACAATACATTTCCAAAAATAAGGTGGGTGATTTTGTTAGGGGAAACCCGGCTTCTCCGAACAGCTCCCTGAATTGCCACTGAAGCCAATTCGGGCGCTGAGACCTGGGAAAGGGAACCATTGAATTTCCCTATCGGAGTGCGTGCCGCTCCGTATATGAAGGATTTATTTATTAAAGACCACATAATATCCTCCCGGAACACAATGGCTTCCCAGTATGATATAAACAAGCCTTACTTATAAATGTAAGCTCTGGAAACCGGTTGGCAATTCATGTCGTTTTTATACCGATTAATGGTATTGTCACGTTAACTTTATTAAGCAAAATGATCAAGGTATGAAATGTTCGACCTCGGTTGACAGTTTTGTTAATTCCGCTTTTTATCCCATTATAGTCCCGCCTTTTGCGAGATTTCCTGGGAAGCAGGGGCTTGAGTGAAGGAAGGTAGGTTCCTATTTTTGCTAGGCGATGGAGCCATTCCAGACGAGATATAAATCAGACCTCCATACCTCTCTTCCAAACTTGTGTTTTGGAAGAAACGTTCTACCGATTTCCAAGATTCAGAGCGAACATAATCCAGAGTCACCCCAAATGGTCGGCATATACGAATAAAAAGCTTAAACAACCATGATGGCCAGTGTTTAGGTTCCTTGAGATCAAAAATGACCAGGCTCCCATTAGTTACAAGGGCATAAGAGGCCTTTTTGATCACATGATCGTACTCCGGAACGTAGCCAAATACGCCCATGGACAGCACCCCATTAACATCTTCCGGAAAGTTGTACATAGCT
>JADFGI010000139.1 GCA_022567815.1 Nitrospinota bacterium | reverse complement strand
CGTTTGCTTCGTTCACGAGCCCCAAAAAAACATTTCACCACAAATAACAATAAAGAGATTCTTATGAGTGATATCGCTGGTTTATTCGCAAGGCAAATTCTTGATTCAAGGGGCAATCCCACCATTGAAGTGGAAGTTATTCTGGAGGACGGAAGCGTGGGCCGTGCCGCTGTGCCCTCCGGAGCGTCCACGGGGTCGAGAGAAGCGGTTGAACTTCGCGACGGCGATCCAAAAAAATATCTTGGCAAGGGCGTATTGAAAGCCGTTCAAAACGTCAACAATAAAATCGCTCCCGAATTGATTGGCACCGAGGTGACTGAACAGGTGCTCATCGACAAAATTATGATCGAGATGGATGGCACCAAAAACAAGAAAAAGCTGGGGGCCAACGCTATTCTGGGCGTATCCCTGGCGGTTGCCAAGGCCGCCGCGAATGAGCTGGACCTGCCCTTGTTTCAGTATCTCGGAGGAACCAACGCCAAGGAGTTGCCCGTCCCCATGATGAATGTAATCAATGGCGGGGAGCATGCGGACAACAACGTGGATATTCAGGAATTCATGATCGTTCCGGTGGGAGCGGATACGTTTTCCGATGCCCTGCGAATGGGCGTAGAGATTTTTCATCACTTGAAGGGAGTTTTGAAGAAACGAAATCTTAACACCGCCGTCGGCGATGAAGGCGGATTCGCCCCCGATCTCAAATCCAACGAACAAGCCATTGAAGTGATTCTCCAGGCAGTGAAAGCCGCCGGATATAAGGAGGGGCGAGACGTTCTCCTCGCTCTCGATATCGCGGCGAGTGAATTGTATTCCAATAAGAAATACGTGCTGTCGGCGGAAAAAAAATCCAAACTCAGTTCCGATGAGATGATCGACTTTATTGCCCGGTTGACCAAAAAATATCCCATCATCAGCGTCGAGGACGGGCTCGCTGAAGATGATTGGAAGGGCTGGCAACGCCTTACTGACCAATTAGGTGATAAAATCCAGATCGTCGGGGACGACGTGTTTGTCACCAATACGGAGATACTGGCCAAGGGCATAAAGGAGAAGGTGGGCAACTCCATACTTATCAAAATCAACCAGATTGGGACTCTTACCGAAACGCTGGATGCGGTGGAGATGGCCAAACGGGCGGGTTACACGGTGGTGATTTCCCATAGGTCGGGCGAAACCGAAGACACCACCATTGCCGATATTGCCGTTGCCGTCAACGCCGGGCAGATCAAAACAGGTTCCCTTTGCCGATCGGACCGGATCGCTAAATACAATCAGTTATTGCGTATCGAAGAGATACTGGGCGATTGCGCCGTGTATAAGGGAAAAGACGTGTTTTGCAACCTGGTATGAAAATCCCCGCAACGCCCCACTACGTGGGGAGGAACCCCGTTACACGGGGAGGAAATTGGGCCTGACGCTACGCGAGGCCCTGAAAACATACAAGGGGTACGCTACGCTCACGAGCCCTGAAAAACTATAAACCCATAGCGCGTCAATATTGGGTCCAGCGCTACGCTGGTCGCCCTTCGCGGAGGAGCCAGCGTAATGCTGGCCGCTTAAGGCGGGGGCGTTCATTAACTTTCTGTCCCAAAAAAAACTTATGTCTCGATTCCGACAAATTCTTTTACTGAGCCTGGCGTTTTTTGCTTTATTGATGCTGACCGCCTTTTTTCACGATGAAGGCATCTTCACGGTCTTCAAGTTGCAAGACCAAATGGCGGAAATGGGGGAAAACAACAAGGCATTGAGTGAGAAAAACCATAAAATCCGCAAGGAAATTGAAGCATTGAAGTCGAATCCGCTGGCAATTGAAAAAATTGCACGCGAGAAATTGAATCTGGTCAAGCCAGGAGAGATCGTTTATCAAATTGTCAGAAAAAAATACTCCCAATGAATGACCCCGCCGCAAGCGGCCAGCCTCGGGGTTGGACCCGAAGGTTAACAATTTTCTCTGCTAACAACTGAAGGTTCTTGTGGCCAGTGAAAAAAGCGAACGTCTGTCCCGCATCTCCTCCCCGCGTTGCTGGACCACTGGTGGGAATAATGTTTTCTGACTTCCGAACTGCACCCCGCCTCGAAACTGCCTGAATATTCACCCGGCCTTTTCCATAATTGAAAAATATCTAAAAAGTCCTTTATTTTCAAATAGTTATGCTATAATAGAGGCAATCATAAAATATTTTTGGTAATGGTTTATTGAAAGTCCAAATAATCAATGGTTTGATTGCTGGGCCCATTTTACGCCACTTCATTAAAACTTTTTAATGTAATTGCTTGAAATATAAATGTTCCAGCGACTTCTTAGGAATAATTGCAATAAGGTATTGATATTTTTAATTTAAATGGTAAAGTGGGTAAATCACCTGAGAGCTAATTTTGGAATTTAGGACCACACCAGCGGGTTAAATCGAGTTAAATGCGCTGGCGGAAAAAATGGTCTTTTGTTTCCATGATCCCGATGGATTTCGGGACACTGATCTTTCCTTGTAGAGGAAAAACGATAACAGATGTTCGCACCTCTAGCGGAGAGCTTTAGTTAACGTGCACTGATATTAGAAAACGGGCATAGATTATTATTTTGGTTTTTAATATTTGAAACCTACAGCAAATTTATTGTCTTTAAGGAGGGGCCATGACCAAGCAAGATATTATTAATCAAGTTTCTTCAAGGGCCAGTTTGTCCAGAACAAAAGCTGAAGAAGCTGTCGAAACCGTCATTGAATTGATCAAGGAATCCTTGGGGCATGGCGAACCTGTAATTTTACGCCGATTTGGAACCTTCCAGGTCAGATCCAAAACCAAACGGATAGGGCGAAATCCCAAAACCGGTGAAGAGGCTGAAATCTCCGCCCGCAAAGTGGTGCGCTTTAAATCCGGAAAGCATTTCAAACAAGCCGTAAATGAGGACGAGTAAACCCCTGAATCCTTGTATTCATGAGTTCTAAAGAATCAGCATCGCATCTCCGTAACTGAAGAACCGGTACTCGTTGCGGATGGCTTCCTGATACGCTTTGCGCATCAGGTCCGTGCCTGAGAAAGCGCAAACCAGCAGAAAAAGCGTGGACTTCGGCAAGTGAAAATTTGTCAGCAAGTGATTGACCATGCTGAATTTCCTGCCAGGGAAAATAAAAATTTCCGTCCCTCCCGACACATCCTTTCCAGTTTGAAAATCAAAACTGAGCGATTCCAACACCCGAGTGGTTGTGGTCCCCACCGCTAGAATTTTTTGGCCTTGTTTTTTCGCTGAAACCAGTTGATTCCACGTTTCTTTTTGAATCAAAAAGTCTTCACGTTGCATTTTGTGATTGCGTACATCCTGTACACGGATGGGCATAAACGTTCCCACACCAACATGTAAAGTTAGAAAAGCCATGTCGGCATTTCCCGATCCGATTTCATCCATCAGCTCCGGAGTGAAATGGAGTCCCGCCGTAGGAGCGGCAATGGCCCCCTCTCTGGCAGAATAAACAGTTTGATACCGCTGGCGATCCATTTCCAGTAATTCAGCCTTGTCGTGACTGTTTCGGCGAATATAGGGGGGTAGAGGCATCCTTGCGGACGCATCTAAAATAGAGCTGAGTTTCCCCCGGTAAAAAAGTTTCAGAATGGCCCGGTTGTCCTGGCGTCCTTGCAAAATGGCGGTGACGGCTCCATCACAAAGGGAAAACTCCGTTCCAGGCTTCATTTTGCCCAAGCCTTTCATCAGAGCCTCCCAAACAGTTGGTTCCGTCTCGCGGATTAGGATAATTTCCACGTATTTTCCGGTATCTTTCCTGACGCCGGGAAGTTTTGCAGGAATGACCCGCGTATCATTGAAAACCATGAGAGGATGTTCGGGCAGGTATCGGCAAAGATTGGCAAACACATCATGCCTGATGGTGGACGTCGTGCGGTCAATCACCATCAGCCGTGATTGGTCACGGTGCTCAGTGGGAGTTTGGGCGATCAGTTCCTGCGGCAAATCAAAATCATAATCAGACAACTTCATTGACAAAAATTTCCTGGATATAAATGTTTAAATCGAAGCAACTATATAGCGGAGGTTTTTAACTTTAGTCCAGCGGTTTGTATATTTTTTAATGAACCTGTTCAAACGGGATTGTGACTGGCTCATAGAGTGTTCAGGATATAAATGTTTACAAGTACTTACCATAATTTGTGGTTGACCGTTTATGGGAATTATACTATTCTTCGAGAATTAGGGAGGAATAGACTTATTATGGTTTCCGTGGATTGGAGGAGAGAATGGGGAAAACGTTTAAATTATTGAGCTTGGTTTTGCTCTCGTTTGCCTTGATCATCAGTGTGGCGGGAGACGTGGATGCAAAAAAGAAAAAGAAAAAGAAAATACCGAAATCGCCCTCCTACGTTGGCTCTGTCAAGTGTAATGGAAGTTGCCATGATTCTTATTATCAGGCTTGGGTAAAATCGCCGCATGGCAATACGTTCAATCTCCTGAAACCTGGGGTCAGGGAAAAAGCCAAAAAACGGGTCAAACTGGACCCTGAAAAAGACTATACCACCACGCCGTTGTGTTTGCGCTGTCATACCACCGGTTATCGGCAGGCTGGTGGATTTAAGCCCGCCGGAACCATGCATAAAGGCAAGGACCGCAGTACCCCTATTGATCCTGAGGAGCCCAATCTGGAGCAGGTGGGCTGTGAAATGTGTCATTCCGTTGCCGGAGGTTCTCAATTCCGCATCGTTATGAAAAACAGCAAGGGGGACTTCAAAAAAGCCGAAACGGAAAAATACGGGCAAAGATGGGATTACGCCAACGTCTGTACGCGCTGTCACACCCACCCAAAAACCCCATTTCAGCCCGATGTACATGATAAGTACAAGTTCAACTTTGAAGAACGTAAATTGAAGGTTCATGACAAAGACAAGTACTGGAATGCGGATAATGAAGACCAGAAACTTGAAAAATTAAAAGACCGTATAAAGGAGGTATCTGTTTCTGAAAAGACGCCTCTGTTGATTGAGGATTTCGCCATAAGAAAAGGCAAACTTTTGTTCAAATCGAAATCCATGCCTTACAATAAAAAGACCAAGAGTTTTAATTATAAAAAATAATGAACGACCCCGCTGCAAGCAGACGGGGTATCCGACAAAGGTTTTCATTTAAAAGCCGTAGCTACTAGCCGTAGGGGCAAAAGGCAAAAACTCCTTTTACCGAGATAACGTTTGCTGGCGGAAGAAGTTATTGCAATTCGGGTCCAGCGTCACGCTGGCTACGGGGTATGAAACCCACTGGTGGGAATCATTTTTCCATACTCATATCGGAGGCCTGATCCTGTGGAGGGAGCAGACCTCCTTTTTTTTCTTTCAATACTTCTGCAGAGGTCGGTAAATGAGCGAAGGAAAATTTTACAAGAAAATCGTTTGTATCGGCGCAGGCTATGTCGGCGGCCCCACGATGACCATTATCGCCAACAAATGCCCGAACTATAAAGTCACCATCGTTGATATTTCCAAACCACGCATCGACGCCTGGAACTCAGATGATCTACCCATTTTTGAACCTGGGTTGAAGGAACGCGTTGAAAAATCACGAGGCAAGAATTTATTTTTCTCTACCGATGTTGACAAGGAAATAGCTGAGGCGGACATCATTTTTGTTTCCGTCAACACGCCGACCAAAACTTTTGGCGAAGGCGCTGGTAAAGCGGCGGATTTGCAGTTCGTCGAGCTAACGGCAAGGCGCATCAAGGAAAACTCGCGGTCGGACAAAATCGTTATTGAAAAAAGTACCCTCCCGGTCAGAAGTGCGGAAGCGCTGGAGGCGATTTTACATTCGGGTAATAACTCCGTTCATTTTGAAATTTTATCGAATCCGGAATTCATGGCGGAAGGCACGGCTATTTCGGATATGGAATACCCGGATCGCGTATTGATCGGTTCCAAGGATACTGAAACCGGCAGGATAGCAAGGGATGAACTGGTAAAAATTTATGCCCACTGGGTTCCAAAGGAAAAGCTGATAACGACCAACTTATGGAGCAGTGAACTTTCCAAGCTGGTGTCCAACGCTTTCCTGGCTCAACGAATATCTTCCATCAACAGTATTTCTGCTATTTGTGAAGCCACTGAGGCGGATATCGGGGAAGTGGCTTTTGCCGTGGGAAAGGACACGCGTATCGGTGAAAAATTTCTCCAGGCCGGAATTGGTTTCGGGGGTTCGTGTTTTCGTAAGGACATTCTCAATCTGGTTTATCTCTGCGAATATTACCAATTGAATGAGGTTGCTGATTTCTGGAAACAGGTGATCACCATCAACGATTACCAGGTCAACCGATTTGTCAAACGGATGCTTCGTGCCATGTTCAACACTCTGGTGGGAAAGAAAATAGCGGTCTTCGGCTTCGCTTTCAAACCCGATACGGGGGACACACGGGACACCCCGGCAATTTATCTGACCCGCCAATTATGTGAAGAAAAGGCCCGCCTCAGTATTACCGATCCGCATGCCCTGGAAAATGCCAAAAAAGACCTCGATGGTCTTAAGGGGATCGAATATATTGAAGATCCTTATTCAGCCGCTAAAGACGCCCATTGTATTGCCTTGATGACGGCATGGGATGAGTATCGATCATTGGACTACCAGAAAATATATGATTCTATGGAAAAGCCCGCGTTCCTTTTTGATGGCAGAAACCACCTCGACCATCAGAAGCTTTTTGATATCGGTTTCAACGTGTTTCCCATAGGAAAACCGCCTCTGCTACATCATTGAGGAGACCTTTGCAAAACAGGGAAAAGATGTAAATCCCTCGCCCCTCTGGGGAGAAAGCTGGGTGAGGGGATATTGTAATTATGCAAAACTCTCATCTTTAAGGCAGGAGTCATTTGTCAGGCTTTGTCCAATGGACGGTGACAGAAGGTACAGGATCCCATTGCGCGATGCGGCATGATAGGTGCATCCATTTCCCCTTGAACGTGGCATTTCAGGCATGTTTCTACGGAGGAGGTGTTTATGTGAAATTTCGAATTGCTCAAATTGGGCGCGGCCCCCAGGAAACTGTAGCCTAATCCGCCGATCACCACCACACCTATCAGAGTCATGAAGCGGAAAAAATTTCGTTGCCCGGTACTTTTTTTTGCCATAAAATCAGATATTCCTTTCAGTATTTACCGGGAAACCGCAATTGCGTCTATTTCAATTTGAGCCCCCTTGGGAAGCGCGGCTACCTGGACGCAGGCACGCGCGGGTTTGCTCTCGCCAAAAAAATTTTCATACACTTGATTCACGCGCCCGAAATGGCCCAGGTCGGTCAGATAAACCGTGGTCTTGATGACATCCTTCAGCGTCAGCCCCGCAGCTGTTAAAATGGCTTCAATATTTTTGATGACAAGTTCGGTTTCTTCTTCGATATTGCCCTCAAGAAAATTTCCTGTCGCCGGGTCGAGAGCGATTTGCCCGGAAGTGAATAGAAATCCGCCGACCTCGATTCCCTGCTCGTAAGGGCCGATAGCCGCTGGCGCCTGGTCGGTCTTGATAACTTTTTTCTGCATGATGTCCTTTTCTACCCCGCCACGCGGGGACGAGAAGCCTGCTACGCAGGGGGCCTGACGCTACGCGAGGCCCTAAAAATACTTCTTTGAAAACATACAAGGGGTAGGCTACGCTCGAGAACCTTAGCAGGGTGCTGAAAAACTATTTTTTCTACCCGCAACTGTCACACTGAGCCTGTCGAAGTGTGAAAACAGCCCTTATTATCAAGGTCATACTTCGACAGGCTCAGCATGACAACAGTGGAAACCCTCGTGTTTGAGACTTTTTCAGCAACCTGGTAGTTAGCAAAGAAAGTTATT
>JADFGI010000138.1 GCA_022567815.1 Nitrospinota bacterium | reverse complement strand
ATGTGGCGGATTCGGACCGCATGGAGCTATTGCTCTTTCATTCGGGATATGCCCGAACCACGCATATTGAAGACGCAGACCTCATTCTGGTGAATACCTGCTCCATCCGCGAGAAAGCCGAGCAGAAAATATTTTCGCTTTTTGGCAGTATAAAACCGCTGAAGGATGCCAACCCCGATCTTGTCATGGGCCTCACCGGATGCCTGGCGCAACAGGATGGGGAACGGCTTTTAAAACGCATCCCGTTCCTCGATTTTATTTTGGGTCCGGATCATGTAGAACAAATCCCGCAGGCGGTGGAGCGGGTCCTGGAAACGCAAAAACCGCTTATATGGACTGACTTTGATAATAAGAAAAACTATTCCATCCCCCAGGTTTCCAACCGGCATCCGAGCAATCCTCATCCCAGCGCGTTCGTCAACATCATCAAGGGATGCGACAAGTTTTGCAGCTTCTGCGTGGTGCCGTTCACCCGTGGCCGGGAAAAATCCCGCGAGGCCGAAGAAATTTACGCCGAGGTCCGTAGTCTGGTGAAGCGGGGAGCGAAAGAAATCATTCTGCTGGGACAAAACGTCAATGCCTACGGCAAACGCGGATTGGAAACTCCGGTAGCTTTTCACCAGCTTTTGTACGGCATCGCGGAAATCCCCGGCGTGCGCAGGCTTCGCTTCACCACCAGCTACCCCGGCGATGTCACGCCGGAATTGCTCCGCGCCTACGGGGACATCGACATTTTAGTGAACCACCTGCACCTTCCGGCGCAAAGCGGCAACGACCGTATCCTTGAGGTCATGCGCAGGGGGAATACGGTCGAAGAATACCTGGCCCTTATCGAAGCTCTGAAAACCCACGCGCCTGATATCGAGATTTCGACGGACATCATCGTCGGCTTTCCGGGAGAAACGGAGAGCGAGTTTGAAGACACGCTCCAGTTTATGGAACGGGTGGGGTTCAGTAGCAGTTATATGTTTTGCTACAGTCCGCGCCCAGGTACGCCGGCGGCTGATTTTTGCGACGATGTCCCTGAACCGGTAAAAAAGGAACGCCTGCAACGCACCATCGAATGCCAGAAGCGCTTGACGCGATTGCGGGGGGAAAAGTTTCTCGGTAAAGAGGTGGAGGTTTTGATCGAAGGCCGGACCACGCGAAACGGGGCGCGTTTCATGAAGGGTAGGAACCCACAGTTTTGGCAGGTCCATTTCACCGGGGACGCCAATCGGCATCAGCCGGGGGACCTGGTGAAGGTCAGGGTGGAGGAGGTTTCAGGCCATGCTCTCAAGGGCCATGCCGTGGCTTAGAAAAACCCCAGCCGGGAAAACACTTCATCTTCCAATTGACCCAGATGCGGTAGAATAATTTTAAGCGCCAGCCGGACATCGCGGATGAATTTTAAATCCGGCGGCTGGGTCCGGTCGGCAAACTTCCTGAGAGTTTCCGTGCAAAAATGATCCAGGTCGATGATCTGGTTGAGCGTCTCGGAAGGCAAGTCCTGCAGACCCACTTTATTTTCTTCCAGAAACCGCAGCATCCCGATCAAACTGAGTTTCACCCCGACGCTTTTATCCCGCAAATCCCGGATCAAACTGGATTCGGGTTGTTTGAGATCTTCGCAAATCACATGCAGTAATTCCCTTAACTTCTGGTAGAACGCATCGTGCTGTTGCTTGTTCAGAAACAGCTCTCCCTGCCCGCCAAAAAGAAGGTTGAACACGGATTCGATCTTGAATTTGTCGGACGCCATGACCGTGTACAGGATGGAAATAAATTCCCATTCGTGAAAGGGCAGTCCCAGGTCCTGAAAAATTTCCTCAAGGGAACCTCTGACCCCCTTGGGAATTCTGCCGGTTTCTTCCTTAACCAGGCCCTGGGCTTCAGATTTCCATTTGGGAACCAGCTGAACTTTTCCGCCCTCAAAACTGACGATGCTCAATTCCTTGAGAGACTCCAGGAAATCGGTCAATGAAAAAGCCGGAGCGTTGAGAAATTTTTCTTCCAGCGAAAAAAACGCACGCAAAATTTGCTTTTCCAGGGAGGAGAGGATAAGCTCCTCGCCTCCATACAAGCGAATAAGCGACGATTCCAAAGCCACGTTGAGGAACCGTATATTGAGTTGCTTTGACCTCACCTGGCTTTTTGAGAGCGGCTGAATTTGAAACGCTCCCTTGGCGTAATCCACCAGCTTGATTAATAAACCGTCCTTCGGCTTGCATTTATAAGCGGAAAATAACTTCCGCATGTCCCACGCCGGGGTCATCACCAGGCTTTTTCCGGGCATCCACTCGTTGACATTGATGTCATCCGGGAAATGGCTCTCTCCCGCATATTGATAAAAGTGAATGACTTCTTCGATATAAAATTTCTTTTTCAGCCGGGGAATTTCCTCTCCATCGGGATCGAGAAAAATCAAATCTCTTTCTGTGTGATCGTTGGAAATGAAAGGAATCATTCTGTGGCCGGGGATTAAAATTTTTCGGTCGATCTCAAATTTTCCCAAATGAACCAGCAAGGGGATGTGCTGGATCTTTTCCAAAACCGCAGAATACGGAAGATAATCATTGGCATCGGTCCCGATGATGTATTTATGATCGGATAATTTCCGCTTCAAATGGCTCAGGGAAGTCTTGGACATCTTTTTCCGCCACCGTTTCTCAACTTCTCTGGAGAAATCCTCCACGGTGAACGGGGACTGGGATTCCCGGATCAAGTTGTCAATTACATTTTGAAGGGTTGGTTTTCGAGGCATAAAAAGCCGGGTGAAAAGCGAAAGCGTTTTTCCAAAGCGTTTAGCAGATGTTGTTTCAGAAAAACGCCTTGGCAGGAAAGTTTATAAATCTGAGTGTACTTTAAGAGAACCCATAACCGAATGATGGATCCTGATCGCATCCCCACAATATCCTGCAAGAGATATTGGAGTTCCAAATTTGGAGGCGTATGTTAACATAGTTTTTTTTAGTGTTAACTTTTTTTGAATTTTTTTCGGTGCATCCTGGTTTCAAATTAATTGATTTCAGATCGGGAGAAAGCTATCATCATTTCGATGACATCCATCTAAAAGTCAGCCAGCGTAGCGCTGGACCAAATATTTACGTGCGATGGATTTTTGAGAAATCCCGCAGGTTGCTAAAAAAGCGTACTCACAATCTTATTTGCTTGATGTCATACTGAGTTCTTCGTTAAGCTCAGGGTGACCACTTAATGAATCCGTACATAGTAGGAGAAGTATCATGGCACTAAATCTTGAACCGATTTATAAGGAAATTTTTACAAAATTCGAAACACGCAAAAAATTTGTTATCAAAAACGTTGAAAAAAATACGCTGACCGTAGAACAGGATGAGGAAATTTGCGGACAGAAAGAACCACGTATCTTCGAGTTTAAAAGTCCAAAAGAATTTGAAGAATTCGTCCGGCAGGAAAACCGGTTTGAGTTGGACATTGTCAGCCAACTGCAAGGCAATCAAATGCCCTACCGGTAGTTCTTCCTCTTACTTCTTAACGGTCCATTTGCCGTTTTCCTGTTGGATTTTTTCACCCGGTCGAGCGCTGTCCCGGTTGAGGCTGGCAAAAATTTTCTGCACCTTGGGAAGGTCGCCATCGGAGAAGGCTTCGTTGGTGGCGATGGTACGTTTGAGGATGGTCAGTCGATCATAGTTTTCCTCCTGAATGATCGCCTGGGCAAAACTTTTAAACTGCGGGTCTTGTTCAGTTTTTTGGTTTGCGAAAAAAATCAGCAACCCAGCGTTGCCCTCTCCCGCAATGCCCGTTTTCTTGAAATCCTGGATATCGTCGCGATTGAATTCCTGTCTCTGCATGGCCCGTATAGCTTCCCTTTTTCCCGGCGGGATTTCGGCGACGGTTTTCAGCTTACCCTCTTCGTCCACAGACCGGACAGAGGCGAGAAGCAACATTTCCTTTCCCAACTCTTCATAGCTTCCGAGGATCTGGTTTTCCAGCGCGGTTTTCTGATCGACAATGGTGACATCGACGCCCAACAGCTTTCCGCAGGCGGTCAGCCAGAGAATTGCCGCTAATCCAGCCCAAACTTTCAAATTCCGGTTGCCCATCGTCGTCGAGAGTCTTTTCATCATGGACCCATTATCCTGTAAATTTTTTGAGAACCAGCGCAGAGTTTTTCGAGCCAAAAGAAATGCAGTTGCTGATGGCAATATTAACAGATTTTTCTTTTCCTTCGTTGGGTAGATAGTCCATATCGCATTCCGGGTCCGGATTTTCCATGTTTATGGTGGGAGTCAAAAAACCGTTTTTCAGCGACAACGCTGAAACCGCGACGCCCATCGCTCCGGATGCGCCCTGCGGATGCCCGATCATCGACTTCGTCGAACTGCAGGAAATCTTCATTGAATGGCTGTTGAACGCATTCTTCACGGCCAGGGTCTCTATCCTGTCATTGAGGACGGTCGAGGTGCCGTGGAAATTGATGTACCCGACTTCCTCCTTATTCACCCCGGCGTCCTTCATCGCCAGCTTCAGAGCCCGCGTCGATTGTTTGCCGTCGGGCATGATCGCCACGCGGTGGTAGGCGTCGCAGGTGGTTCCATATCCCAGAATTTCCGCCAGGATCGTCGCTCCCCGCCGTTTGGCATGGTCCATTTCCTCCAAAATCATCATCCAGCCGCCCTCGGCCAACACAAACCCTTCCCGGTCGATATTAAAAGGCCGGGATGCCCGCACGGGATCGTCGTTGAAATTCACCGGGTTGGCTTTCATCCGCTCGAATCCGCACATCATCGCCGGCGTAACGCAGGCCTCCACACCGCCGGTGAGAAACCAGACCTCCTGACCATAACGGATCGCGTTGAACGCGTACCCGATGGCATCGGTGGAGCTGGTGCATCCGTTGGAAATCACATGACTGCGGCCCTGGAGTCCAAAATACATGGATAGCTCGCTGGACAGCATTCCCACCAGAGAATTGGATATCGCGTAAGGACTGATTTTATGTTTCTGGTCGGAGAAAAATATCTCAAACTGTTTTTCTGAAAAGTCGAAACCCGCGCCGCCGCTCCCAACCATCACCCCCATGCTTTCAAAATCTTCTTCACTAAAGGAACCCAGGTCGATGCCCGCTTCGTCCAAGGCCTCGATAGCGGCGGCCACCGCCACAGGAACGGCGCGGGGCAGTTTCTTCAGATCGGCCTTGGAAAAGTAACGCGAAGGATCTAAAGCCTTGATTTCACCTGCAACCTGGCAAGAAAGGCCCGCAGGGTCGAAACTGGCGATGCGGGCCACCCCGCTGACCCCGTTACAGGTATTTTCCCAGAAATTTTTTATTCCAAATCCGTTGGGGCTGACCGCGCCCAAACCGGTAATGACAACTTGTCGTAACATATATTAATGTGGACCTCTTTCTTTAAGAGCCATGGAAACACTGATGGGTGTGCCGCAACGTTTTTCGGGGCTGGTGAGCGTAGCGTACCCCTCCGGGGCATGAAGGCCGCGGAAAGGATATCACAAGCGTCAGCCCTGGTATTCTCTTCCCCTGTAAGGGGCGTAGCGGTGTACGAATTTATGTTAACATAACGATGCAATGCCGGGCAACGCCTGCCAAACCGGTGCATCGTCTCACTTCCAAATTCCTTACATAAAGCATTTTCAAAGGCCGTCAAATCGAAGGAAGGGTCGATTCCTGAACCCGTTACAAAGAACGACCCTCTTGCAATCCAACCCTGATGCAAATCACCTATTACATATCAGGAGAACATGATCGTTGAAAACACCGCCTTCATTAAGTGAAAAAATCGGCCAGATGATGGTGGCCGGATTTGAGGGAACCGATCTCAACCCTCAAATTGAAGACCTCATCGTCAACCATCATGTCGGTGGACTGATTCTGTTCGAGCGCAACTTTGAAAACCCAGGCCAACTCACGCGAATGATCGGCGACCTCCAGAAACTCGCGCTTTCCACGCCGCCGTTTGCGCCGCTGTTCATTTCCGTCGATCAGGAGGGAGGCCGCGTCTCCCGCTTAAAACCCCCATTCACCCGGTTTCCCGATCCCTGCTGTCTTGGAAACGCCCGTTCAGAACCCCTGGCGCACCGCTTTGGTCTGGCGCTTGGGCGGGAAATGCGCGCCGTGGGAATCAATATGGACTACGCCCCGGTGCTGGACATCAACACCAACCCTGAAAACCCTATTATCGGAAAACGGGCTTTCAGCGGTGAGCCCGAATGGGCCTCCAAGCTGGGGGTCGCTTTTCTGCGCGGATTCCAGGAGGCCGGAGTCCTGGCCGTGGGAAAACATTTTCCCGGCCACGGCGACACGTCCCAGGATTCCCACCTCACCCTGCCGCATGTGGACCGTGACGATGCCACCCTGCATAACGTTGAACTTGCGCCATTTCGGGCGGCGATTCAAAATGGATTGGAAATTATCATGACCGCTCACGTTATTTACCATGCGTGGGACGAAAAATTTCCCGCCACCTTTTCCATCCCTATCCTTCAACATTTACTGAGGGAAAAGTTGGGGTTCAAAGGCCTGATCATTTCTGACGACCTGGAAATGAAAGCGGTGGAGGACCACATTGCCTTTGAATCTTTTGCCACGCTTGGAACTCAGGCGGGCATCGACCTGTTCCTGTTTTGCCACGACACCGGGAAAGTAAAAGCCTTCTTGGCACAGATGGTGCGGGATGTTGAAACCGGACAAATCCCTGGCCCAACCATTGACCGGTCCGTGCAAAGAATTTTGCAAATAAAAAGTAAAATGCCCCCTGCGGAATCCGGCCTTACCGACCTGGTGTCCCTGGCCAAGGATCACCAAAAATTGGTGGAGGAGATGCAATCGCATCTTCAGCCTTAGCGGGTGTAGACTGCCTAACTCGTCGTCGCGAGCCGCTACAAGCGGCGTGGCGATCCAGCTCCTAAGAGCTGAGGGCCAATTCGCTAATAGGTTGTCTCGTTACAATGGTTATTAAGCGCAAAATAAAATTATTGAATATTGCCTCCATGCTAATAGGCTGGATTTACCCCTGCGGGGCACGAAAGCTTGGGAATAATATAACGGCTTCGTCGCTAGCCCTCCTCGCAACGACGATCAGTTAATTTCCTCGCGAAGCAGGATATAAAGTTAGCCAAGAAACATTGCACGGCGTGAGCAAACTCCCCCTCGCGGGAGCGAGCGTCACGCTGGTTTTTTTCTTAACCTGCCGGACAGCAAAAGATACAGAGCCATCAGGTTAACTCCAACGGCGGTCAGCCAGATAAAAATCCATAACTGATCCAACAGGGCCAGCACGAACAGGAAATGAGTGAAGTCGCGATTGGCCAGTTTATCAACAAAACCATTTTTCTTCTGGACATTTTCCTGGCTGGAATTTGTTGTGGATTTGCTTTCAATGATACCTTCGCTCAGAAGGAGGAAGGCAAGCAAACTGCCAGAGGCGGCCAAGCCGCCGAGTATCAAAAAAATGGTCTCGCCATGGATATTGTATAATCCCATGCCGATGGAAAAAAATACGGCGACATGCACGACATTATCGCAAAGGATATCCAGCTTGGCGCCGAACGGAGATTCCATTAATTTGATACGTGCGATTTCTCCATCCACGCCATCCACCCAGATGGATAACAGCAACAACCCCGCACCGCTCACGCCCATCGCGTAGCCGCCCTGAAAAAAACACAGCGCCGACCCAAGGCCCAGAAATAAACTCAACATCGTGATCTGGTTCGGTGTGAACCGGGTGTTTAGTAGCAGTCGGGTCAATCGGTGGGAGACAGAACGCGACAGAATGCGGGTGACGAAACTGTCATTCGCCAAGCCGCCTGATTTTTTAACGACGGTCTCGCCCACGGTCTGAAAA
>JADFGI010000137.1 GCA_022567815.1 Nitrospinota bacterium | reverse complement strand
CTGACTCACCTACGTGGGGCGGAAGAGTGGGCTACGTTCGCTTCGCTCACCAGCCCCAGGCTGGTTGAGCGTAATCTCGTCTTCGCGAGCCGCGTCCTGCGGCGTGGCGATCCAGCGTTCTGGAATTACCCTTTCAGGGCACGTGTGATATTTCCACAATAACCTTCATGCCCTGAAAGGGTAAAAGCTTGGGAATATTATTACGGCTTCGTCGCTGGCGCTCCTCGCAATGACGAGCAGATGGTTTCCTCACATAGTTGGATTCCGTCAGCCATCCATATACCGACAGCACGTTAATATTTAATCCAAGGTTTACCTTGGCCAGCGTCACGCTGGTAGTGCTATAATGGGCCTTCCAATAACCCAATCACGAGATTATGGCAGACGCGAAAGACATAGACGACAGCCTGGAATTCCTGCGCTATTTTGAAAAGCACACGCAGAATCCGGACTTGGGTGCGCTGGTCCAGGATAAATTGAGCGCGGATAAATGGAGCCTCGATCTGCACAGTAACAAAATGAAAGAGGCGGACTTTCATTCCCTGGCGGACATCGAACCCCTTTGCCGGTTGAAAGCCCTGAATCTGGATGAAACCGGTTTGACTTCTTCCGGATTGAAGCATCTGGTTGGGTCAAGAATTTTCTCTAATCTGGAAACGCTTTCGCTTGCCAACAACAATCTGGATGACGAAGGGATTTTCTACCTTTCCAAATCTCCTCATTTATCCCAACTAAAAGAACTCAACCTGACCAGCAATGAGATTGGCATGCTGGGCGCGAAGGTTTTGTTCGCGGCGGCTTTCCTGGGTGATTTGCAAAACCTCGATCTCTCCTATAACCGCATCGAACCGCTGGGAATCAAGTCGATTGCGTCTGCTCCGCAAAAACTGAAACTACGCGTTCTTAATCTCCGGGACACCTGCCTGGGCGACGATGGCCTACAGCAAATGGCTAAACATGTGCGCCTGGAAGAATTGGAAACTCTGGACTTATCGGATAATTCAATCACCTTCAAGGGAATGGAAGCCCTGGCCCGATCCAACCCGTTCCCAAAAATCAAACGGCTGAATCTCAATAACAATCCCATAGGAGATGATGGCATCTATGCGCTTGCCCAATCGGACGGTTTTTCCGCGCTGGAGGAATTGACCCTGCTAAATAGTTCCTTGACTACCGACAGCGCCATTTCGCTGGGCGAGTCCAAACACCTGAACGGTCTTAAATTGCTGGACATGAACAACAACGACATCCGCGCCGAAGGGGTTGAGGCCCTGGCAAAATCGACCAATATGCAATTTATGGAAAATCTGGACCTGGGAGAAAATAAGCTGGGACCGGGGGGAGCCATTGCCCTGGCGGAAAGCGTGCACTTTTCAGGATTGAAATATCTTCGGTTGAACAACAATAATATCGGCGACAAGGGCGCGATGGCTCTTGCCAAATCTAAAACCTTGACCCAACTGGAAGGGCTTTTTCTCGAAAATGAAAACTGGATTCATGGGCCGGGAGCCAAGGCCATTGCGGAATCCGAATCGTTGTCCAGCCTGCGCAAACTGGTGCTGACCCTGAATGCGATCGGGGATGAAGGCGCCCACGCGCTGGCAAATTCACGAACCCTCTCCGGTCTTGTCAACCTCAACGTCGCCGGAAACAAACTGAGCCCCAGCGGCGACAATGTTCTCATCCATTCGACCGTCCTGGTCAATTTGGAAAAACTGGAGATTGTTTAAAGGGATCTCTAATAATTCGATATTTTTCTGCCAGGCAACTCGCTGGCCCTTATTTCATAAGGGCCGCTCATGGCCCTGAACCATTTTTAGAGATGCTATAAGCATTCGGGGAGGGAAAGTCACCTTTTTTTTGCCAATAGATTGAACGTGTTTTGCGTGCCGAGCAGGCGGGTGGCGAAAAGAGCGGGGCATCCATAACGGCGGGAACAGTATTTTTCTACGTTTTCAATTTCCATATCTTCGGAACGCAACAGCTCTGACAGGCGGTTGGGGTCGATGCCGCCGAACCGGCGCTGGTAATCGGACCATTCATATTCCTCTTCAAGCAGGCGAATCCTGCGGAGACGCATTTCCAGCCTGTAAACCGATTCGTCCAGACGGGCGATTCCCTTGTGCAAGGTGAATCGAAGTGAAGACCTGATCTTCTGCTTTAGCGGCTCGAAAAAAATCCAAAGGCATCCGCCGGATGACAACTTCCCGCAAATCTTGCGAACGGTGGATTCATAATCATATAGGTGATGGAGCAGTGCGGACAAAACGACGGCATCGTAAAATTCGTTATCTGTTTCGACAAAATCCTCCACCCCCATGACCGTGAGAGTGGACCGGTTCTTTGCCGCTGGCGGAATCTTCTGTTTCAACACTTCCAACATTTCTAGAGAAATGTCCACTCCCGTCAAACGATGACCTCGCGCCAGCAGTTGCAGATAGAGATATCCGGTCCCGCAACCGAGATCAAGGATGCGGGATTTAGGGTTGCCCAATTCAGCGCATAATTTGTCGAGAGATTTTTGCAGGATTTCGGTTTGAAAAAAATTCGTTTGCTCGGGGTGCCGTTGAAGATACAGGCTACTTTCCAGCGCATGCACCCTGCGGTTTTCCGCAAGGATTTTCTCCCGAAGATCATTGTCTTTTGCCACATCCAAGGTCATACACAGATGTCCGTTTTCATACTTCCGTGCCAGTTGACGCCGCGTAGAAAAACCGTTTTGTGGTTTTTTCGGTTTCACATTCGTTGCAGTTGACGCAGGTGTCAGGGAATTCTCCGGCAAGATGCTGTTGCCGCAGTTGTTCGATGGCAGTCCCCTGCCACAAATCCATCACATTATCTTTCCAGGCATTTCCCAGCGACAGGGTGGCATTGTAATCAACGCAACAGGGGATCACCGTGCCGTCCCAAAGGACAACCAGTTTGCCGTAATCTTTGCCAAAGGGTTCGGGGCAAACTTCCTGTCGGGGACTTTGAATGAGTTTCGGTTGCATGCGTACATGATCGACGATGGTTTCCCAATGCGCCACATATGCCTGCACATCCTCTTGTGTATCCTCCTCCACCGTAAAAACCACGCCCATGCTCAGTTCCGGCCTGCGCAGTTCCTTTTTTTCTTTGAGCTTAAGGATGTTGCTTTCTATTTTATCCAAATTGACGCCGCGAATTTTCTTGAACGTTTCCGCCGATCCGTCGATGGAAAACCGAATGACGGTCAAAGGACTGTCCACGATGTTGTCGATCATCTGGTCCGTCAGCAGAGTTCCGTTGGTGTTCATGACAATGTGCTGAACGCCCGATTGGGCGGCGTAATCGAACATGCGGAAAATATCTTTGTGCAGGAGCGGTTCCCCCCAGTTGTGCATGCAGAGATGTTCCAGTCCGGGGGAATCGTCGATCACTTTTTTGAACAGATTGAAATCCATGAAACCCTCTTCACGGTTCATGCCCTCGGTCACAAAACAAAACGTGCACCGCAGGTTGCAGGTGTTGGTCGGTTCGATGATGAGAGACGTCAGTTTTTTTATTTCCATTATTCGATCACTTTTTCGATTATGTAGTCGGGACGGTTTTGCAACTGCATGTGGACCCGTCCCAGATACTCGCCGAGAAATCCGATGGAGAGAAGCTGGACGCCGGCAAAAAAAGCGAACACCGCCGACAGAACGATGAATCCCTCGATCAGAACTCCCTGAACGATGCGCTGATAAAGTAAAAACAGCATGACCGCGAAACCTATCAATGCTCCAAACAGTCCCATATACGTCACCACTCGCAGAGGAAAATTGGAGTAGCCCGTAATGAGGTCCCATGTGAGCTGGATCAAATTCAGGATGGAGTATTTGGTACGCCCTTTTTGACGAATATGGTGTTCCACCTGAATTTCCACCGAGGGCACGGCCATCCAGCTCATGAGGACCGCCATGTAACGCGAGCGGTCCCGGCAAGCTTCCACCTTTTCGATCACACCACGGCGCATGGCGCGAAAGGAACTGAGATTCAGTTTGACCGTACGCCCAAAGAGAAGCTGACCGAACCCATGCAGATATCGGGAGCCGAGAGTCCGCAGGAAACCATCCCGGCGTTGTTTGGGAATTGTCGTTACCAGGTCCACTTCCCCGGTGAACGCCTCCAGCAATTTAGGTATCTCTTCCGGCGGATGTTGTAAATCGGAATCGAGCTGAACCACAATGTCACCCCGGCAAAGGCGGAATCCCGCCAGCACCGCCGCCTGCTGGCCGAAGTTGCGGGTGAACTTCAACAGCCGGAGGTGGGGGTCCTGTCGCTTTAATTCCTGAAGCGTTTCAAACGAGCCATCGTCACTGCCATCGTCCACGAAAATAATCTCATAGGAATTTCCAAGGCCGGAGCAAACTTTATTCAGACGGGAGACCAGTTCCGGCAAAATGGCCGCCTCGTTATAAACCGGGATCACCAGCGATATCTCTACCGAACCGCCTTTACCCATTGCAGTTTGGCTGTGTCAAAAAGTTTTCACCCCGTGCTTTTTTGAGAATTTCGTCCGCAGAATTAATCTTTACCAATTCCGGTTTTGCTCCATTGGGGCCGATGTATTCCGATTGACAGCAACCCAGGCAACCGGGAAAAATCTTTTCCTTTTTAAGAAGTTTGCGGAACGCTTTTGCCTTTTTCGAAACCCAGGGGAGGCTTCCGGAACCGGCTTCCAAAAAATTGCCCAGACGGACATGTGGGCAACTGAACACGTCCCCGTAGGCTGTAAATGCCATTTTGGACCAAGGGATATAGCATCGGTAATCCTTGTAGGAGCTTTCATTGGAATAGTAGCGGACAATTTCCTCCGGAGTGATGAAGTTGGGGGAAAAGCGCAGTTTGGTGCGGTAATGCCTGCTTCGACTCGTGAGCTTGGCCAACTGTTCCCTCAGGACGACCGGAGAAATCTCCTCCACCGGTTTGGCAGGAACCTGCAAATGCTGGTCCTGATTATAATCCCTGGCGTGCCAGTAGGTGGCGGGATTGTCCACAACAAAATTGCAGACATTCAATTCCAGGCTGTTGGCGTAATCGTAAAGCGGAACCAGATCCATGACATTGGACCGATTGATGACGCAGGTAAGATGCACCAAGGGATAGCGGCTGTTCAATTCCTTGCGCCTTTTCATGAATCGCTCCAGCCCTTGAGTGGTTTTGCGGAAAGAACCCGGCAGGGTGGTGATCCTGTCGTGCAGGGCCTCGCTCCCTTCCAGGGAAATTCCCAGATAGAAAAACCCCGATCCCCACAGTTTCCTGAGCCGCATGTCCATCAATTTTTCCACTGTCTGTTCCGTGAGCAGGGTCCCGTTTGTGATGACGTGGACTTTATGCCCGGCGGAAGCGAATTTCAGGATTTCCATGAAGTCGTTTTTCATAAAAGCTTCGCCGCCGGTGAAGGTGATCAGCGTGTGCCGGGGAAGCGAGGCGACCGCTCGCTTTACTTCATCGGTGCTCATCTCATTTTTGTATTTCTTTTTTGTTTCCGTATCTTCGATGATGCCGAGGTAATGGCACATGTCGCAACGCAGGTTGCATCGGTAGGTCACTTCAAAAAATGCCTGGAACGGCGGAAAAGACGATTCCGGTCGCAGATAAAACGGCAGGAAGGAGTAAGCCCTGGGAATTATTTTTTGAAGAAATTTTAAATTCAGCATGGCGGTTTTTTTTGGCTTTCGTTTTCCCCGACAAAGGATTCGTCAGCCTTCTGATGCGCTCCGCTCAAGACAGCGAGGCTCCGTTCCCCTTCATTGAACAAAAGGTCGATGACTGAAAGATAAGCAACAAAACCGGGATACCGCTGATGATAGCTGGGATGCCGGTAGTTCTGCATCTCCAAAGCTATTCCGAGCCGATCAAATTCCTGCGGGCATAGGTAATCTGCGGCTGAATCCCCGGTCAAATAATGACTCGCTTCCAGCGTTTGGCAGAGGGCAAGGATTTTTTCTTTCCTGGCGGATTCAATTCCTATTTCGGAAGCTTTCAAAATTAACGCTTGTATTCCCAACGCCTCCTGCAAAATCTGCAAGGTCTCATAACAGAGATCCAGCAAAAAATCCCAGCGCTTATTATATACCGACTGTAGCGAGGGGAAATATAAATCGAAAAAAGGCGTCTGGGCGTAATTGGAGCGGATGGCTTCCCGGTGTTTGCGCCTCCAGGGAATGGAGTTATCGATCCGGGTTTCTTTCAGGAGTTGCTTGAACCGGCTCTTTTGCAAGACCGGAACCGTGAGCCACGCCCATCCGTTGCGGGTGCGGATTTTGTTGCGGTTTCGCCAATCGCGCCGGGTGAACTGCACGTCGTCCAAAAAAACAAAGGTGTCGGCGCGGTGCATCTGGTCGAAAAAGCCAAGCCACGGAAGATAGGAAGGTTGAAGAATGCTCAGGCGCATAAAGGATCACCCGCGGAAAATCCGCTGGCTCAATGGACCCCCCAGAGTTCCTGCATCCACAGGAACTTGTCCCACCATTTCCGGTTGCGGGTATAGAACTCGATTGTGCGTTCGAGCCCTTCATCCAGAGAAACCGAAGTTTCCCAGTTTAGCAGGCGTTTGGCTTTTTCCCTGGAAGAGATGTGCCGGGAAACCTGTCCGGGCCGGTCGGTCACATATTTGATCCGGCTTTCCGGCAGGTCCAGAATGTTGAGGATTTTTTTGGCGATGGCATTGACCGACGTATCGATTCCCGTGCCCAGATTGATGGTTTCGCCGACCACCTTTTCCCTGTCCGCATGCATGATGCGGCACAGGGCTTCGCAGGTATCTTCCACATAAATCCAGTCGCGGGAACTTTCCCCCGACCCGTGGAGGGTCAATGGCTGATCCTGTAGAGCGCTCACGATAAAATTCGGGATGGCTTTTTCAAGATGCTGGCAGGGTCCGTAGTTGTTGAACGGGCGGACAATCACCGCCGGAAAATCGTAGGTCTGCATATAGGAATAGACCAGCCGGTCGGCTCCTGCCTTGGCCGCCGCGTAGGGGCTCATCGGATTCAACGGGTGGTCTTCATCCATCGGACTTTTCAGGGCGGTCCCGTAAACCTCGGAGGAGGAAATATGGATGAACAACTCTACCGGATGATTGACGATGGCGTTGGCCAGCACCTGTGTGCCGATGACATCCGTCTCAAAAAAAATGGAATTATCGTAAATCGAGCGGGTCACATGCGACTCCGCCGCAAAATGGACGACCATATCGCTTTTAGCGACCAGGGAATTGACGATGTCGGGATGGGTGACGTTGCCGTGATAAAATTGGAAATGGCCGTTCTGCTTGATGCCGTTGGTAATGCTGTCCAGATTACCGGCATAGGTCAGCGCGTCCAGCAATAGAATTTTATATTCGGGGTATTTCCTGTGCAGGTAGTTGATGAAATTACTGCCGATAAAACCTGCGCCGCCCGTCACCAGGATATTTTTTTTAGAGTCGCTCATGATCGGTCAGAAAGAAATGTGAAATTGACACAAAATACCGTTACTTCTTAACGGGTTTATGGGACCGGGACATTAGCCCCGCGTGACGCTGGCCAGGGTAGCCCTGGAGCTGACATTAACGTGCGATGGATTCTTGAAAAATCAATAGTTACTCTTTTTATAAAAGAGTTGCGCTTACTCCCCCTTCCATGAAGGAGACCTTTGCATAAGGACGGTCATCCCCTTGGCACTGGGAGTTTAGGCCCCCTTCGCAGAAGGGGGAGCAACCCATCCCCCCTTTTTTAAAGGGGGTTAGGGGGATTTAAATCTTTTCGCTTTGGCGTCGTCACCCTGTGGGTGTTGCGGTGAAAAGGGTTTCAGATCATCTTGATCAGTTCTTGGATGCTTTTTTCGATGCCCTCGG
>JADFGI010000136.1 GCA_022567815.1 Nitrospinota bacterium | reverse complement strand
TGATTCTGTATCGGAACATGGTCCTGGGCAACCGTGTTATTTTGCATGCGGGTGTGGTCATTGGGGCGGACGGTTTCGGATACACGCCGGACGAGACGGGCCGACATTATAAAATCCCGCAAACCGGACAGGTGGTGATCGAGGACGATGTGGAAATCGGCGCCAATACCTGCATCGACCGGGCCACCGTGGGTTGTACAATAGTCAAACGGGGGACTAAAATCGACAATCTGGTGCAAATTGCGCATAACTGCACCATTGGCGAGCATTCCATTTTAGTGTCACAGGCGGGAATGGCTGGGAGCTGTACTCTTGGTCATCATGTGGTTCTTGCGGGTCAGGCGGGGTTGGCGGACCATGTGACCATCGGCGATCAGGCCATGCTGGCCGCTCAATCGGGAACGTTTCGGGATGTCGAAAGTAAAGCCGTCCAGGGGGGCTCGCCCAGCGTTCCAGCGGTGACCTGGAGAAAATACGTTACCCTTCTGCCTAAATTACCGGAAATCAACCGCAAAATCAAAAACCTGGAAGCCAGGTTGAAGGCGATTGAAAAAAAGGGATCGGACAGTTAGAATATTTATATAGGCAATATCAATTTTAAGAGGACCTCTGAAAATTGATATTTTCTGGCCTTTGCAATCGCCAACTCCTTGTTTAAGGGGTTGGCTCATAGTCCGGATTGAATTTTTCGATGCGCCCTTGAATATTTTTTCTGTTAAATCAGCAGGCCGATTATGGTTAGATTCCGTTGGACAGTTTTCTGTCTTCCTTTTTTTTATTTTTTCTTCGTTTCGGCATCTCCTTCGCAGATGAGCGGGGAGGACCTTCTCAAGTACATCGAAAAAAAACTACGAAGAAATAGTACCACCCTCAGAATCAATCAGAAGAACCTGGGAGATGAAGGATTAAAAGTCCTTGCCCAATCGCCCCTGCTCCAGAGTGTTGAGACTCTTGTAATCTATAAATGCAATTTGGGAGATGAGGGGATTCAGGCTCTGGCGGATTCTGCTTACCTGGGAAACCTGACGTCGCTTTCTTTGGAAAATAATTCCATCACCGATCAGGGCGTAAAAATTCTTGCGACGTCAAAAACCTTTGCCAATTTAAAGTTGCTCAATTTGTACAGGAACCGGATCAAGGATTCCGGCGCTATGGCTCTTGCGGAGTCTGATGTTTTAGCCAACCTTGTTGTGTTGAATTTAAACTACAACCAGATTCGGGATGAGGGGGCTCTTCACTTGACCTCCTCTCGGGAATTAAAGAATATTAAACAAATCGGTTTGGCCTATAATCCCCTGGGTAAGGATGGGGCGGAAGTGTGGCACCGTTTTAAAGTCGTCCAGAAACTCCATGAGTTGCATGAGCAAAATCAGTTGCAGGAAATGGGAAAGTATATTCTCGGGGACATGGGGGTGTTTGCCCTGCTGAACTTGCCTTATGCTGAAGGCCTCACGGAACTGGATTTGCATGGTAACGATTTGAGCGATCATGCGGTGATTGCACTGGCGCGGTCGCCCAAGTTGAGCAGTCTTGTTACCTTGAACCTGGCAAAAAACAATATCACCGATGTGGGAGCCAAGGCACTGGCCGATTCCAAAACCCTCACCCGTTTGAATACCCTCAATTTAAACTTCAACCGCATCGGGGACGATGGTGCAAAATCGATTGCGCGTTCCCAGGTTCTCGCCAGTCTGGAATCCTTGAAGCTGGGACAAAACAGGATCAGCGGTGAAGGGGTGTTGGCCCTGGAGGAGTCCAATTCTTTGACCAAACTCATTCATCCAATATTTGGTTTTTACTGATTCTTCCTTCTCAAGCAGATTTCCCCGAAAAATATGAACGACCCCGCCGCAAGCGGACGGGGTATCCGACAAAGGTTTTCATTAAAAAGCCTTTGCAAGTTATGGGGAATAAAACCCACTGGTGGGAATTAATCCGGAAAATACAATATTATTCCTGCTTTTTACCAGGCGTGCGTGGAAGCAGCCGAAAGGTTGTGGTAACATTACAACGGCAATCGTTTAAGCTATAACTTATTGAAAACTGAGGTTTAAATTTGCAGATACTGGATTTCGAAAGAGATATTTTGGCCCTGGAGAATCAGATTCAAGACTTGGTTTCTCTGTCGCACATGTATGACAGCGTCGGGGATATCACTCATGAAATCGCCAAACTCAAGAAAAAATTGCGGCACATGAAGCACGAAGTCTTTTCCAATCTAAAAGGATGGCAAAAGACCCAGGTGGCCCGGCATCCCGACCGCCCTTACACGCTGGATTATATTCAGAGGATTTTTACCGGCTTTCAGGAGCTTCACGGAGACCGGCGTGGGGGATATGGACCGTCCGTGGTGGCGGGGCTGGCGAAATTTGACGATCAATCCCTGATGGTGATCGGCCACCAAAAGGGCCGTGACACGGAAGAAAAAATCCGGCGGAACTTTGGCATGTCGCATCCTGCCGGATATCGCAAGGCCCTGAGGTTGATGAAATTGGCGGAGAAATTTGACGTTCCTGTTCTCACCCTCATTGATACGCCGGGCGCTTATCCTGGAATCGACGCGGAAGAGAAAGGGCAGTCAGAAGCGATCGCCACCAATTTATTCAGCATGATAAATTTAAAAGTGCCCATCATAGTGGTGGTGATAGGCGAAGGCGGTTCCGGCGGGGCTCTGGCCCTTGGTGTGGGCGACAGGGTGTTGATGCTGGAGCATTCCGTTTATTCCGTGATCTCTCCCGAAGGGTGCGCCTCTATCCTGTGGGACGACAAAGAGAAAGTAAAACAGGCGGCGGAAGCCTTGTGCCTGACGGCTACCCACCTTTTGGAAATGAAGGTCATCGACGAAATCGTCCGCGAACCTCTGGGCGGCGCTCACCGCAATCATAGACAGGCCGCCTTAAGCCTGAGAAAAGCGATTCGCGCCAACTTAAAGACGTTAATCAACTACTCTCCCGAAGAGCTTGTCGAAAAAAGATATAAAAAGTTTCGCTCTATTGGGGTTTTTTCCAATGGAGAAGGATAAACGTTTTCTCCAAGGATGATTAATTTTCCAAACCTTCCTGAATTGGCTTGATACAGGCCAACTCATCGTTGTCCGATTGAATTAAAAGTGGTCTAAATTAAGGGGGAAGGGATTTTTTAGCCCGATGTGAATATGGGCTACCCCGAAAGGTAGCCCATAATGCAATTTTTTAGTTACCGGCGGCGTTTTTCGCTTCAGCTTTTCCTGTATCTTCAGCCATTTTCTTGTCAGCATCTTCTTTTTCTCCAAGCTTCTCGGAGGCTTTAGCGGCAGTTTCCGATACCTCGGAGGAAGCCTCGGTGGATTTTGAAGGAGACGCTATAGTAGACTTCATGGCTGAAAGGGGTTTAATAACTTTTGTTTTTGATGCATCGTCCTCTGCCGGGGGATTCGCATGCAGACTCATTGGCAAGGCGAAGAGGCAAAGAGCGAAAGTAAAAATAATTGCTTTTTTCATTTTGTACTCCTTTTCATGGGGGGTGGATTTTCAACCTGTCAGGATACATTGCGAAAATAATCAACCTGATGATGACTACCACTTTAATTTAGTTTCGCATTAGCAAACAGGAAACAGGTCACAATCTTTTGTGATTTAAATAACAAAATTTAAATTGAAGAACCTGGCCATTCCACTTGGGGCATGTTTGGCAATCAGTGCCTAAATTGCCTGTCAGTTGAATTCAGGCTCCAATATAAAAGATTACGCCGCCGTTATGAAATACTTTGAAGATAATGCGGGTGGTAGGTTCAAACGTATGAATGGTTCTTTTAACTTTCTTAAAATATATGTAGCCCTTTAAAATTCAAGGATAAAAAGATGTCAGAACCCACCTTGATTCGTCAGGGCTATGTGGTAGAAAAATTAATATGAAATCACAAAATCAAAGTTGGTTCTCCAGTCCAGGAGATCTTTTTGCCCGGTGACAGAACGCTCATAACCCGCTCCCACCTGGAAATGATTATTGAATTTATAGCGGGCGCCAGCGGAAATAGAGACAACCGTCCCCGAGTCGGTGCTGCCAAAGTTGACGATGTCATTGCCCTCAAAACTTGCTACCCCGGTTCGGTTGCCATCACTGATGGTGGTCAACCCATTGACTTCAATTAAAGGGAAAAAGTTTTTAAAAAGCTCATAGTTGAAACTTGCAGAATAATGCCATAAGGAACTATCGTGATCTCCATCAATAGCCAGGTTGACGCCGGTACTTGCCTGCAGGCCAAACTTTCCATAGACCTTGGCTCCTGTAACAAATAGATCCATAAACCCATCGCCGCCATCGCTTTGAGCGCCATTACCCTGCAAATCGATCCCACCTGTGGAGATATTTCCTGTCGGCGGCTCATACTCAAAACCTACGGTGACGAAAGTTTGTTCTTTGTGGTTGGAAATAAGGGCATACTTGAGACCTGCGGAAATATTTACAAATCCCTCGGTATCCGGCAGAACACTGTCAAAATCCAGAACTGCATATCCGTCTTTTGAAGCAATAAAACCCAGCCGCTCGGTTAAAGCCACCCTTATCTCAATTGCAATAACATCTATAGTGCCACCACCGGTTACAAACCTGCCAGGAATAACATTATGAATCCATAGGGGGCGCGCTTCAGTTGTTATGTATGGTGTCTCATTAAAAAGAGGATTCGCCAATGGGGGAACGTAGCGTTCATTTTCACTTTTCCCCAAAGATCCATGAAAGTCAAAAGAGTCAAGACTCAATGCCATGACCGGGCTTGAAAGAACAATAACAATAAAAAAAGTGGTTATCAGGATCTGGATTTTGCGCTTCATGGTTATTAGTCCTCCTCTTTTCAAAAGTTTTCTAATTTTATGGCCATGTTTGCGCTTAGTTCCTATGAAGGCCAGTTTTTTCAAGAATTTTTTAATTTTGGTTTGGGTGGTGGGGCGAATAATAACATTTATCTTTGGAAAAGGGATAATTTATTCGGTATTCATTATTATTTTCCGGTTTTGTAAAGGCCAGAGTGGGATTTCATCGAAATCGGAGTTCGTGAACATGAGGATTCACGAATGCTTGGGGGAAAATCCCTGACGGATGCACCCAGTCATTTGCAATATGAGCCCTTTTTGCATGCAGATTTCCCTGGTGTATAAAGTTAATCGTATAAAGGATATGAAAAAACCAAATTTATTCCCCAAATTTTACCTTTTGGTTGGGTGATGAAACAGATTGCTGACATTGAAAATATAATTTCATGAAATCCGGTCACCGAAATTCAAACTTCGTATTGACAAACAGGGAACCATGAAACAGATCAGACAAAATTGGCAGTAAGAGTAAATTTCCACCTCAAGCCAGGTTATGAAAGCCACTATTCGTAAACGGAACCGGATATTGTGAAAGTTATCCTTTTGTAAATAGTTGTTTGAAAAATCATAAATATGTAGACGCCCTATCGGGCGATGGGTAGGCAAAGATCGGTTTTTCAATGGCCCAGACTTGGTATGCAAATTGCTCTCTTTAGTTTCGTGAAGAAATAAATCGAATCCAAGGAGGGGGTTTTCATGATGGTGCATTCCCGGAAGTCTTCATACAGGGCGTTTGTGATCCTGTTCATTTCAGTATTGAGTTTGATATTTGTATCCAGCGCCGCCGCAGGTTCCGCCAGGTCAATTGATCTCGACGTGGACGAAGCGTTGGCAAACTTCAAAAAAGAAGTGCGAGGCAGTAAGGATTTTCTTGAAAAAGCCAAAGGGGTGCTGGTGTTTCCCTCTGTCATCAAGGCGGGGTTTGGTATTGGCGGCGAATACGGGGAGGGGGCTTTGAGAATCAACGGTAAAACTCAGGAATATTACAATACCATGGCGGCCTCTATCGGATTTCAGATTGGCGTGCAGGCAAAGACCATTATTCTCGCCTTCATGGAACAAAGGGCGCTCGATCAGTTTCGCAACAGCGATGGCTGGAAAGTGGGCGTCGATGGCTCCGTAGCATTAATCACCCTGGGGATGGGCGATTCCCTGGACACAACCAATGTAAAAGATCCTATTGTCGCGTTTGTCTTCGGTCAAAAAGGGCTCATGTATAACCTGACGCTTGAAGGGTCAAAATTTACCAGGCTGAACAAAAGCTGAAAAATATTAATTTTTAGAGGTCCCCCTTAACTTTTTATGGATTCACTTTCCATGATTTTTTAAGGGGTGTCGTTTCAAGCCCCGTAAAAGTTTGCATGGAAACTCACGGGGTTCAAGTTGAGCCGGCAAAAAGGCTGTCCATGAAGGCAAAGGTCATCATCACATTCTGGTGGATATCGATTTAATGGAACACCACATGGCAAAGTACCAGAGAAGCCAAAAGCAGCCCTCCGAACCAACCAACTTTTTTCGTAGATACGTTAAGCAATTTTCCCCAGCCTTGGGGCCAGCCATTCTTCACAATAGTTGGAATAGCCACAACTAAGATGACCGTAATAATTATAAGAGTAGAGCGATTGAGGTAGTTCATGTCCGGTGCCAGCCACTTTAAAAATATAGTTAGACCAACACTTCCAATGAGAGTACGAAATACCAGCTTTTTAGATGCGCTGATTAGGAATACAGCACAAACAATAAGAAATACAAATCCATTTTTTACGTAGTAAGAAGCCTCGTTAAACCAGTGAGTGAGGGCAAAATTTGGGTCCTCAAATTTTACGTAGACAACCACATAGGCAAAGAATAAACCAGCACACAAAGCTCCTAAAATCCCTTTTCTACCCATAGAAACCATTTCACTATCTGTTGCTTCGGGTTTAATATATTTCTTATATATATCGACTGACCACAGGGTTGAAACCGAATGGAAAATAGAGTCCACACTGCTCATTAGCGAAGCAAACAAACCGCAAAGAAGGATTCCTTTTAACCCATTGGGTATAAGTTCAATAATCAAAGTTGGATAGGCAAGATCCGGATCAGAAAGCGGCCGATTTGAAAGGATTCCCACTAGAGCTATCCCAGGAATGATAATAATCACAGCCATCAAGTACTTTAAGAATCCGCCAACAATTAATCCTACTTGGGCGTGGTAGATGTTTTTGGCTGCCAGTGCCCGCTGTAAAATAATCTGGTTGCAACCCCAATAATTGAGATTTAAGAGCATCATTCCGAAGAGAGCAGGCCAGGGAAGTTTGGGATGATCCGATGGCATATGCAAGTGCATCAAGTTTGGAGTTTTTTCGTACAGCATAGTCCACCCACCCAGTTCCTTCATTGTTACAGTAACAAGGATCACCCCGCCTACGACCATTAAGACAAATTGAGCTATGTCTGTTCTTACTACGGCGCCCATTCCACCTAAATAGGTGTACGTCGCCGAGAAAACCCCCAATATTACTGTAATAATAAAAATGCGGACCATGGGGTCGGGATGAATAAAGCGAATGTTTTCTTCAAAAATAGCATTGACGGCATAAGCTCCCCAAAAGAGCGCTGAGCCAAGATAAAGAAAACCATACAGCAAGATCATCAAAATTGAATAGGTGAGAGCCACCTTCGATCCGAGTCTCTGTTCAAAAAATTGGCTGATAGTGGTTACCTTAGCCGCGAGATAGAGCGGGATAAAAACAAATGCGGCAATTAAAATACCCAGAATCGCGTTGATTTCAAAATTTGCCTGCACCAATCCATATAAATAGGCCGAGCCGGCCATTCCAATAAAATGACCAGCATGGATGTTTGTGGAAATTGTCGAAAATGCAATGGCGGGCCAACGAAGGGTGTTCGATTTTAAAAAATATTCATGCGCCGTGGTCTTTTTGTCGTCCCTCTTTACAATCCCTAAAGTAAAGATAACGATAAAATAAGTGAAGATTATAACAATATCCAAAACCATAAAAATAATTGACCATTAACAGGTTGCTGAAAAAGG
>JADFGI010000135.1 GCA_022567815.1 Nitrospinota bacterium | reverse complement strand
TAAAATTGCTTTGGTTTCAATCAAGAGAAATCCGAAGGAAGCCTTGAATCCGGAAATCAAAACTGGAAATTATTTAAACAACGTTCTCGCAATCATGGAAGCTAAAAAACTCGGTGCCAAAGACGCTTTAATGTTGAGTCCCGCAGGTTATTTGACGGAATGCACCACCAGCAATATTTTCCTGATCCAGGTAGGAAGAGTCCTGACGCCTTCCCTAGACTGCGGAATCCTCCCTGGTATCACGCGTGATATAGTTATTAAACTTGCGAGAGAAAACGGCCTTCCCGTGGAGGAAGGTCAATGGCCTCCGGAAACGCTTGAATTATCCGATGAAATTTTTATCACCGGAACCCTGAAAAAAATCATGCCCGTTACTCAATTGGACGGACACCCTGTAGGGAATGGTAAACCGGGACCGGTGACGCAGAAATTAATGCGGCTTTATGAAGAATATTTGCAGTCCCTGAATCATTCGTAAGCGGAATTCGCATATGGGATTACTTGTAGGTCTTACCGGCACAATAGGTTCGGGCAAAACAACAACAGCCTTTCAGCTAAAAGAGATGGGGGCTTTCATCATTGACGCCGACGTCATCTGCCGCGACCTTGTTCTTCCCAATCGACCGGCGTGGAAGGAAATAGTCCATACGTTTGGAAAAGGAATTTTACAAAACGATCATCAAACCATAGATCGCGCTAAACTGGCGGAGATTATTTTTAATGATAAATTTAAAAAGGATCAGCTTGAAAAAATCCTCCATCCTAAGGTGATTGCGGAGGAAATTAAAATGGCTAACCAGATTTTTCGGGAACATCCGGAAACCATTGTGGTGGTCGAGGCCGCCCTTTTGATTGAATCAGGCAACGACCAAAGAATGGACAAGGTAGTTGTCGTCACATGCGACGGGGAACAATCCATTCAGCGTGCCATGAAACGCTGTTCCCTGAGCCGCGAAGAAGCAATTTCAAGGATTCAGAATCAAATGCCGCAAGCTGATAAAATCAAAAAAGCCGATTACGTATTGCAAAACAATGGCAGTCAGGAGGATTTCAAGAAAAAGGTTCAAGCCCTGTATTTGGAACTCAAAGCGTTAACCTGATTTTACTTGTTAACTGAAAAAAGATTTTTGCTATGGCCGAAGCTGAAGAAATCATTGATGATGAAAATGAGCATGTAGAGGCGGAAGAACTTGAACGGCTTCTGGAAGGCTCTCAAAATGATGGGCAAGAAGGAGCGGAAGGCGATGAACAAACGCCGGAAAAGAGCGGCCGTTTTGCCTTTGGCAAAAAAACCTGGATCCTGGCGGGAGGCGGGACCCTATTAATTATTCTATTGGCTGGTGGAGCTTATTTCTTCCTGTCTCCCTCCGCACAAAATTCAGAGGGTGAAATTCAACCTGGAGAGCAGGCAGGTGAAAACATTTCCACACCCCCTCCGGTGGAAACCATAAAAAGTCCATTTAGAAAGGTTCATATTTTTACACTTAAACCTTTTTTTCTTCCCCTGAAAGTGAACGAAAAGGAAACGGGAAAATATATTTCAGTCATTCCCAACCTTATTTTAAGCAACAGCACTTTGAGTGAGGAGATAGAAAACTCGCTCCCAGCCATCCGGAGAAATATATACAATGTATTGAGCCGGAAAGGTCCGCGAGAATATTTTTCAGGCAAAGGAAAAATCGAAGAAAAAATCAAAAAGGAAATCCTTGTCACTGTAAACCCGGTACTTCTTGCCGGCACTGGTTCCGTGACCGATGTCGTTTTCACTCAGTTTGTTGTCAAGTGAACTCATTTTAATTCCGATAAAAAGCTATAGAGCTGATTTAGTTTTCAGCCGCTTTCTTGACAAAATTATCGCCGCAGTTATACTAATATAAATGATTATAATACAGTGAGTTAACTGACAATGTCATCCATCTCTCCCACCAATATTCAACACATTCAACAAATGGGGACGGTAGCTGAAAAGGTACAGCATTCCCTGCAAAACATCCCCCATGCCGCCAATCAGGAACATAAGGAGGAAAGAAAAACCTCCGATGAAATGAAACGGACCACGGTCCAGAATGCGGAGCAATCCCATCAATCCAATGCCGTGAATTCGGACGGGTCGCGTCGTAAACAAGCGGGTAATAAAAATAAAAACGGACCTTCGGATGAGGAAGAGAACGCTTCCGCCGCAAAAAGGGAAACCTTGACGGCGGAAAATGGCCAGGGGAGCACTATCAACCTTGTAGTTTAAGGCGACCTCTTGACGTTGGATGGGATCCTTCACCCTCGGCGATGAGGGAAATCTCTGTTTAGCTGACGTTATTATTTTCTTCACCACCTGGAAAACCGGAGGGTTCCTTGCAGATCGATCAAATTTCCGCGACTTTACTAAAAATCCTTGTGGGCGAAGGCTCCTCTTCCCCGCCGCAAAAATTCATTCAACAACTACAATTGGGTCAGCTTCTTAAAGGCCAGGTGATCCAAATTTTCTCCGAAGGGACAAAAGCCCTGCTTAATTTTGAGGGCCAGAAAATTGTCGTCCAGGGCGACCTTTCTTTTAAAAACGGACAAACCATCTCAGCCAAAGTGGAACAAATTTCACCCGCGCCGGTGTTAAGAATCATATCCCCGTCAGAGCTGGGTCGTTCCCCCGGAAAAGAAATTAACGCAAAAGAAATCACTGGAACGCAATTGAAGCAGGAAACAACGATCCAGATTTCATCCGGGAAGAGTTCACCAATTTCATATTTCTCAAAACACGGACTTGATTTTTTGAAATTCTCTGAAAGGCAAACTTATCCGGCACAAATAAAAAAGGTGCTTGATTCTGAAAGCGCAATTGTCCAGCTTAAAAACAGAAACTTTTTTGTGCAAACGCTCAGTCCCAATTCCTTGAAACCTGGCGACCAGATTCCCGTTGTTGCAGAAAAAACCGCCAACGGTCTGTTCCATTTTCTTCAATCCAATGGACCGGTTATCAAGCAGGTGGATGCGGGAATGATAAAACCTTACCTGCCCGCCCGACAGGCTTTTGGGGAAATGATAACGAAACTGGCAACCGTTTTCGGGGAAATTTCTTCCAATTCTGATTCATTCAAATTGGACTCGGAAAAATTGGCGCAGTTGAATCAAACCCTGCAATTGCTAAGTCCTGGAAACGGAAAAACGGCCAATGCCCAACTGTTAAGAGACCAGGTGAATGCCTCAGGAATCAATTACGAAGCCAGGGTGAAACAGTTTCTCGAACAAGGGGCCAATCAGGGAAAGGCGATGGAACTTGGTCGCGATCTTAAAGGCCAGCTATTGGACATGATTCAAAAATTGGAAGATCAGGTTAATCAGGCTAAAGGATTTTCCTCCACGCAATTGAAAACGCTGAATGAACACGCGCAGGTTTTTCGTCAGGCTGTGGAAAATATTGAACTGCATCAACTGACCAACCAATTGGCGAGACAGGAAAACCAATCTGTTTTACTGCAAATCCCCAATCCTTTCGGCCAGGGAAACTCAACCATAAAGCTTTATGTCCGTTCTTCCGGAGATGAAGAATCCGGGAAGAAGGGCGTCGCCAAAAAATCCTACAACCTGGTTTTTTTTCTGGATCTTTCAATGCTTGGAAATTTGCGCGTGGACAGTCAAGTTTCGCAAACCCAACTGTCCGTTAAAATACAGGTAGAAAACCAGTCCATTGCCGATTTTATTAATTCGCGGACTGAAGAGTTTAATACCCGATTGGCCGACTTGGGGTTTCAGGTCGACCTAAAATGCTGTGTTGAAGATAAAATTGAATTGGATTTCGAGAACGAGTTGTCCGCAATTCTGTTTCAGGATGAAACGCGGTTGGTCGACGTAACCACATGAAAAAAACCAATCTTAAACGAACCAAATCAGCCGTCTCTTTAAGGTATAAATCCAGCGATGACACGGCCCCAAAAGTCACCGCCAAAGGGAAAGGCCTGGTCGCGGAAAAAATTATTTCCCTTGCCCTTGAGAACAATATTCCGGTGCAACAGGACCCTGATCTGGTTGAAGTTCTTTCGCAAATGGATATCAATCAAGAAATTCCCCCCACTGTTTATCAGGTTGTGGCGGAATTACTGGCATTTGTTTACCAGATGAATAAAGATTACCCAAAACCTGGTTAATTTCATTAATTTTAATAAGTACCAAAATTCCAAAGGTTCTGGACAGGAAACCCTCGGAAACCGATGAAAATAACTTGACTACAGGGGGGTCGTCTGGTATCTTTTTAAAATTAAAGGGGTTATGCAGATTTTTGGACATTTCAAAGAGACCGGATAGTTTTCAAATCCGGCTCATTTTTTTTGTCCCAACACCCATTTTAAAGTTCACTTCCACCTGTCGGCCTCGATTTCTTCAGTGAAAAGGACGATTCATTTGGCCAATAAGCTCACATTCAAGTCCCTGATCCCGCTTCTCGCCTTTGTCTTTTTTGCAGGTTTCTGCACGTCCGCCGTTGCCAAGATTCCCAAGAACGTTCATACCCTGAACGAATACGATTTTTCCATTTCTCCCGACCTGAAAAGCCAGGTCGATTTTTGGAAAAAGATTTATTCGGAATACACAACCGATTATGCCGTTATCCACGACGCAAGAAACCTTGATATTATTTACGAAGTAGTCTATTTGGGCGATAAAACCCTTTCCCGCCGAGCCAGGGATAGGAAATTGAAAAAAGTAAAAAACAAATACAAAACCATTCTCCGCCACCTGGCGCGTAAAAAGAACAAAACCATCCTTACTGGTGAAGAGAAGCGCGTACATGACATGCTTAAAGGTGGATTTTACCTCGCCGCAAAAAACATCCGTTCTCAAATAGGGCAAAAGGATCGGTTTGAAAGAGGCATTCATCGTTCAGGCCGTTATATGGAACAAATCAGGAAAATCTTCAGGGACTATGGTTTGCCGGAAGATTTGAGCGTTCTGCCTCATGTAGAATCCTCGTTCCATGAAGGAGCCTACTCAAGCGCCGGCGCGGCAGGTATCTGGCAATTCACGCGTGGAACGGGAAGATTGTTCATGCGGGTCAGGTACGACGTCGATGAACGACGAGACCCGATTTTTTCCACCTATGCCGCCGCTAAATTGCTTAAAAGTAATTTTAAACGGCTGCAGAGCTGGCCTCTTGCCATAACCGCTTACAACCACGGAACGCAGGGAATGCTCCGGGCAAAACGAAAATTTGGGGACAACCTTGGCAATATAATAAAAAATTATAAAAGCCGAACATTTGGTTTTGCTTCACGAAACTTTTACGCTGAATTCCTGGCGGCCCTGTATGTCTCCAAAAACGAAAAAAAATATTTTCCAAATGTCACTAAGGCCAAACCTGTAAAACAGGTATCCATGCGGTTTGACGATTATGTCCATATATCCACAATAATGAAACGCTTCGGCATGAGCCGAAACGAAATTTCCCAATCCAATCCCGCTCTTCGCAGTCCGGTTATTTCGGGGCAAAAACATATCCCTAGAGGATTTGTTTTCAAAGCGCCCGCTGAAAGGTTTGCCAGTCTTACGCCTCTTTATCAAAAAATATCGAGCGCGGAAAAATTCAATCGACAAATCCGGTCGAAATATTATACCGTCCGCAGAGGCGATACCTTGTCCGGGTTGGCATTGCGCTTTGGAACCTCCGTTCGACAATTGAAGCTACGCAATAACATTGGCAAAAGAAATAGAATTTATGTTGGCAAGGTCTTAAAGTTACCGACAAAGAAAACCCGCAGAAGCCGAAACACTTTCAGAGTGGCCAAGGCAAAATCGCCGTCCCAAAATATTACCACCTCTAATACCGGTTCATATAGAGTCAGGAGGCACGACAACCTGACCAAAATCGCAAGGCGATTCAACACAAATTCCGCAGAGCTGGCACGGTTGAATAGAATAAAAAATCCAAATTCTCTTTATCCTGGACAAACACTGATGGTACCAGAAATCGTTGTAGTGGCTGAAGCGTCCAACACCATTATCGATTCCGTGGGTCCTGAACCAACCATTACCCCTGGCAAGATTAAAACGGCCAAACTTGATTTAAAATCAAAAATATCTCCCGCGAAACATTTAGCAATCAAAGAAATTCCGGACCAGAAGTCCCAAAATAAGTCCGATATTTCGGACGGCGTTAAAGTTCAACTGGCGAGCCTGAATTCGCCCGAATACCGTATGAATACCAACCGGCCTGCTTTCCTTCCTGTAAAGTTTACATCAGGAAAACACAAGGAAACCGGGATGGGTGAAATTACCGTAGATTTCGACGAGACCATCAGCCATTACGCCGAATGGGCGCAATTGTCCATTGGTGAAGTGCGTAGGGTGAATAACCTTCGCCGCAGTTCGCAGATTCCAGTTCACGCTATAATCAAGGTTCCCTTTACAAAGACCGATCCGGAAAAATTTGAGGAGCGCAGGCAGGAATTCCACAAAGGTATTCAGGAGGATTTTTTCAGCAACTACAGGGTCAGCAAACTGGTGGTCCGCAAGGTTAAAAAAGGCGAAACCCTTTGGGAAATTTGCAATGACAATAATTTTATTCCCTATTGGCTTTTGCACAGTTACAATCCCGAAAAAGACATCCATACACTCGCCCTCGGCGAGCCCATTGTCATCCCCATCATCACGCCTATCAAAGCCAAAGACTCCTGATATTCAGGCCAGCTTGAGCTAGAACCAGTGGTAACGTGCGACCAGCTTGTGGGCTGGGTAAATTGAACGCGCTGTGGGTTTTTGGCATGCCATACTTGCTACCCCTTCGGGGCATGAAGGCAATAGTCAAGTTTCACAAGTGCTGAATTTTTTATCCAGAGGATTCAGGGTCTCGGGTAGCGTCAGGCCCAGGCTTCCTCACCGTGCAACGGGGCCTCACTTTTCCTCCCGCGTAGCGGGATTCCAACGCAGTCTCTATTGCTTGTAAATGAGCCTCGATGCGAGTCCGCATGGGAAACCGTGTCGCGGTTTCCAAAGTCAGGCAAGTGCTGGTTCCTTTGGACAGGGAATAAAATGCCATCGGCCACCAGTCCATTTTGTCGTCAATGCTTACCCTTTCAATGACACCCTCATTAGCCGGATTCCCATCTATTTCCGAATCCATATTTATCGGCATGACCGTTTTGACATTTTTCAGGATTCCAGGAACCAGAGCGGGCCTTAAGCCGTCAGCGCTTAAATGAAACAAATAATAGCCAGAGCTGTCAACGTCCTCGTGCAGTTCCAATGTGAGGTCAAACTTAGAATCAAATAACTTTTGCGCCAAGACTACTTCCCGTGGAGGGGAAGGGGATTTAAATTTTCTATTGAGATCCACTCCTTCATGGTTGGAGCGGGTGTTGGCTTCGTATCCAAAGGGATTGATACAGGGGACAAGAGTAATTTCCCACTCTTGCACAAATCTTAAATATTCTTTTCTCTCGATAAAAGAGCAAACCGTTTCTACTCCAGCCGGTTCATCGCCATGAATTCCCGCGGAAATTAAAACTCTTTTGCCATTGCCTCTGCCCAAAACAATCCTCTCAATCGAATGGGATAATGAAGAATCGGAAATTTCGCCCAGGGAGACGCAATTTTCTGATCCATCAAATGACGATTTTAATCTGGATAAAATTTCAGAATATTTATATTTTTCTACTCTATCTCCTTCACCCAACTTATCAAACCACACCTTTTTACCATTGGCATATGTTAAAGTTTGAAACATATCCCTTTTAGTAATCTTCACACTTCCCATATCAGGGTCTTCGGCAAATTCATAATAGCCATTCTCAAATCCACTATTTGAAGTTGGAACAATAGTTCTTTTAGTGGAAAGGTCTCCAAAAGTATGCTCAAAATAAACCTCATCAATTGTTACTGTCATTTCCTGAAGCGATTGTGAGTTTGAATCTGAATT
>JADFGI010000134.1 GCA_022567815.1 Nitrospinota bacterium | reverse complement strand
CAGCGTGACGCTGGACCCGAATTGAAACATCTTTCTTTGCCGGTAAACATTATCAAGGCAAACGATTATTGCCTGGTGCCCCTACGGCTAGTAGCTACGGGGTATGAAACCCACTGGTGGGAATAAATTTCCTCATGCGAAGATTCAGGTTGATTCCGGTGAAATGCTTGTTCTAAGATAAAAATTCGATTTTTCCATAATTTTTCTAATAGATAATCCATTGAAATCAGCTAACAAAAAAGTCGCTTTTGCCACCCTGGGATGCCGTACCAATCAACATGATACGGCGGAGATGCAAACCCTCATGGAACAGGAGGGATTTTCCATTGTCGACGCCAGGGAAATGGCGGATGTTTACGTCATCAACACCTGCTCGGTAACGCAACGCAGTGATTACAGCTCGCGCCTTGCGGTTAAAAAATCCCTCGCCATCAACGATAAGGCCCTGGTGGTTTTTACCGGCTGTTACGCGCAACTGGCCCCCGATGAGGCGGCGGAAATCAACGGATTGGACATCGTTCTGGGCAATGCGGACAAACTGGACATCGCCAACGTCATCAAGCGCAAGCTCAACGGAAAATCATCGTGGAATAAAGGGGACAAAACTGAAATCTTCATGTCGGATATTCACCGTAAAAGGGTGTTCCGCACTATCCCAGTTTCACAGTTCCAAGGCAGAACCAAAGCCTTCATCAAGGTTCAAACGGGATGCGAAGAAAAATGCTCCTTTTGCACCGTCGTGCGGGCGCGGGGCCAATCGATCAGCGATGAAAGGGAAAATATCCTCAACAATGTCAAAGAGGCTATCGACTCAGGATACAAGGAAATCACCCTCACCGGCATCAACCTGGGAACCTACGGCATGGAGAAGGAAAAACCGGAAACCTTTTTTTCCCTGGTGCGCGAGATCACCCAACTACCGGGAGATTACCGCATCCGCCTGAGTTCCATCAACCCCATGGAAATCGACGACGACCTGCTTGAGCTCATTGCCGACTCTGAAAATATCTGCCCGCACCTGCACATCCCCCTGCAAAGTGGAGACGACGCCATTCTCGCCAAAATGCGGCGTAATTATAATTCACAACAATACCTGGACACCGTCCATCGGGCCTTGGAGAAAATCCCCCGGCTGGGCCTGGGGGCGGATGTCATCATCGGCTTTCCCGGCGAAACGGACGCCTCTTTTGAAAACACCCGCAAACTCATCGAGAGCCTGCCGTTCACCTATCTGCATACGTTCGCCTATTCGCCGCGTAAAGGAACCGAGGCCTACGGTTTCAAGAGCAACCTTGCCAAAACCGTCAAAAAGGCAAGAAACAAAATTTTGACCGATTTGGCACATGAAAAATCCCTCCATTTCCGCCGCCAATTGAAAGGCGAGACCGTCACCGTCCTGTTTGAGAATCAGCGCGACCCGGCAACGGGAAACCTGAAAGGCCACAGCGAACATTACATTCCCGTCATCGCTCAAGGCGGCGACCGCCTGATGAACCAACTGGTTCAAGTAAAAATCGAAGAAATCTCGGAACAACGGGTTTCCGGATGCGTGCAGTTATAACCCTGACAACCGATTTCGGTCTGGACGATCCCTTTGTCGGGATCATGAAGGGGGTGATCCTGAACCTTGCGCCCTCCGTCCGGATCATCGACATCACCCACGGGATCGAGCCACAAAACATCCTGCAGGCGTCATTGGCGCTGGAATCCGCGCATGCTTATTTCCCCAAAAACACCGTTCACCTGGTCGTGGTGGACCCTGGGGTCGGCAGTGAACGACGGCCCATCGCCGTGAAAACCAAATCCGCCACCTTCGTGGGTCCCGACAACGGAGTCCTGACACTCGCGATCAAAACTTCTTCCCGTGTCTATGAATTGACCAATACGAAATTTTTTCTGGACTCCCTGTCATCCACTTTTCACGGGCGCGACGTGTTCGCCCCTGCATCCGCGTGGATCGCCAGGGGAACTCCACTGTCCAAAATGGGCAGAAAAATCAGCGACCCTCACATCCTGGAACTTCCCCAGCCGAGAATCCATGAAAGTACGATCACCGGAGAAATCATTACTATCGACCGATTCGGAAATCTTATCTCCAATATCCCCAAGGAGCTGTTGCCCGAAACGCAAACGGATTCCATGAGTCTGCAAATCGGTAAACGACGCATTCGCGGTCTTAAGTCGCACTACTCCCAATGCAAGCCGGGGGAGGTCGGTTGCCTGATCAACAGTTGGGGCAAGCTGGAAATTTTTTGCCGGGATGGCAATGCCGCAAAAAAGCTGAAATGTCGCGTGGGGATTTCTCTAACGATCAAAAAAGATTAGACAGGCTGGACAAATTCCAATTACCATCCTAAAGTAGTGGGTTACCGCACAGCCCTGTTAATCCTGTCAAAATTTTTTCAGATAAAATCATGGACGGCATCAAGATCATCTGCCAGAACAAAAAGGCGCGGCACAATTACTTCATCGAAAACTCGATCGAGGCGGGAATGGTCCTGCGCGGAACCGAGGTGAAATCCCTGCGCGAAGGCAAAGCCAATCTGGTAGACAGTTATGCCACCATCGAACGGGGAGAAGTCTGGCTCAACAATTTTCATATCAATCCCTACTCTCCCGCCAGCCAGTTCAGCCACCACCCCATGCGAAAAAGGAAACTGCTCCTCAACAAGCGTGAAATCGCCAAACTGATCGGCAAGACCAAGGAAAAAGGCTACAACCTGATCCCCCTCAAAATCTACTTCAAAGGCGGCAAAGCCAAGGTTGAGCTCTCTCTCGCCAAAGCCAAGAAACTGCACGACAAACGCGAAACGATCAAAAAACGCGAAGCTGTCCGCGAAATCGACAAGGCCATGAAATCCCGCAATCAATAGGCAAAATTCCCCTCAATTTTGGATTTACCCAATAGCCCCTAATGGGCGCATTTTCAATATTAATCCAATAATATCAATAAGTAAGACAAAATATTTTTAGCTTTCCCTCATAAAGTATTGTAATATTTAGCCATACCAAAATTAATAATTTTAAAAGTTCGAGGCTTATGAAAGCTGCAATTGAAGAGACAACTGTCGAAAATATTGGCACTTACATGAAATCTCCCATCAGAACTATCCCTTTCGACTCTACACTTCGGGAATTTTTGAAACAGCTGAATGAAAACAGAGTAGGCTCCCTCATTGTTAACAAAAATGATGAGCATGTGGGAATAGTCACGAAATGGGACTTTATACGAAAAGCCATTGGTCAACGAATGGATCCTGAAACCACTACCGTTTCAGAAATCATGAATGGAATCCTACTTACATTGGAACGGTCCACACCTATTGAAGATGCTAGAATTTTTATGATCGAAAACAAAATCCGACATATCCCCGTGATGGAGGAAAACCAAATCGTCGGAATGCTTTCTTTTAAAGATATGATTAGAAAAAGTGTGGATCAAAAATTAATCGATTCCTTTTCGAAATCTACCCTTGAAGCCTTCCGAAATTTTATGCTGGAAGCCTCCCCTCTTCCTCCTACAGAATCAGAAGATTTACCGGGAGAGATCAGCTCCATCATTAAACTTACAGATGAAGCAAGAAATGTTGAAATCATGATCGTCCTCAATTATTCTGAGGAAGTTTCCCGAAAAATATACAAGGACATATTTGGCGAAGATGCAACAAGCATTAAGGATGTTTGCAATGTGGTGGCTGAAATTGCAAATGTCATGGCGGGAAATGCTAAAGTTGAGATTTCACATTTGGTAAAAGAGATTTTAACTTTAACTCACTCAGAAAAAACCAGTAAAAATGCCAAAGGAAGCTTTCATTTTGACATTGGCCTTCCCACAACCGTTATCGGAAGCGGGCACAGCGTGTTTGGAGTGGAAAAACTAAGCACCGCAAAAACCTTCATCCCTTTTGAAAATGAAGGGACCCATGTGTTTTTATTGGGGTTGATATTCCAAAAGAAAGAAGAAGATAGTTAGTTGCCCGCCAAATTAAAGTTTCGGTAAATTTCCGCTTCTCCCAAACTTCAACCCTCCTGCAGACAAGAACAGGATCTAAAAATTATCCCAGCTCTCTATAACTTAGAATAAGCCTCGCCTTTGCTCCCTTTTCGTTGTCCCAAAATAAGTTTTACACAAAATATTCCGTGTCGCATCTGCTAAAATAACGTTTTATCGCAGCAAATTATTTCTGAGATATCGAAATGGAAATTGAAAAGGAAATCGGCAAGCTATTGCACGCGTACCAGCCGGCATGCGTCCTCATGACAGCCAACAAACTCCGGGTATTCGATGCACTGAAATCCCCAACCGCCGCAGATGATGTCGCGCAGGAGTTGAGCCTTTCCCTGAAAGGCACGGAACGACTGCTCAACGGATTAACTGCTCTGGGGATCGTCGTCAAAGAAAAGGGAAAATTTCATTTGCCCGCCGAATGGCAAAAATACCTGACCCAAGATGGCGACCACTCGATGCAACAGTGGATTCGTCTCTCCGCCGACCTCCTGCCCGTCTGGCTGGAACTTCCCAGGTTCATCCAATCGGGAACAATGGTCAAAAGCATCATGGACGTTCTGGGCAATCAGCCGGAGGAAATGCGCGCTTTCATCGACGCCATGCACGACAAGGGACTCAAGGCCACCTGGATGCTGGCAAGGGAACTGCCCATTGGCGATGCCCGAAAAATGCTCGATGTGGGTGGGGGGCCTGGGACGTATGCGCTCGAATGGGCTAAACTGCATGATAACCTCAAGGCCACGGTATTCGACATTCCACCGGTGATCGCCGTCGCAAAGGATTACATCAAGCGTTATGGATTGGAAGACCGTGTGGACACAAGGGCTGGCGATTTTAACAAGGACGATTTTGGTGATGGATATGATCTGATCCTGCTCGCCAATGTCATCCATATGTACGACCGGGCGGTGGGCAAAAACCTGATCCGTAAAACTTTCAAATCGTTGGAACCCGGCGGCCGAATCGTGGTTCACGGATTCTGCACCGATGAGGAGCAAACCGCTCCACAGGAGGATGCCTTGTTCAATCTGACGATGGGCATGCTCACCGAAGGCGGGAAAGCGCATCCGGTAAAGGAAAAAATTCAATGGTTGGAGGAAGAGGGTTTTTCAGAGATCAGGCATTTCCGGGTTGACGCCATTCCGACGGGGGTCATCACGGCGGTGAAGGTAAGAAACTGAATGACAAACGCAAAATTGACCAGGCCATGAAATCCCGCAACCGGTAAATAAAATTCGGCCTCACGCCAAGTCGCAAAGAAAAGGAAAAATGGGTAAAGAAAACGCCATCGCTAAAGAAGTTGTTGATGCGTCTTATCAAATACACTCCACCATCGGTCCTGGGTTGCTCGAATCGGTTTATGAAACCATCCTATGTCATGAACTAGAAAAAAGAGGATTGTTTGTTGAACGTCAAAAAGCCATTCGGATTAAATTTGATGGATTGGTTTTTGATGAAGGTTTTCGGGCGGATATCATTGTGGAAAATTTGCTCATCATCGAATTAAAGTCAATTGAAAGCATTGCACCGGTTCATAAAAAGCAATTATTAACCTACCTTCGGTTGACAGACAAAAATTAGGGCTTTTGATAAATTTTGGATCGGCTTTAATTAAAAATGGTATTTTCAGAATTGTCAATGGACTCGAAGAATAAACCTTTGCGCCTTGGCGGCTTTGCGTGAGAAAGGTTTTTTAAAGGAACAATCTGCCACCCCAGCGTATTTTCAAACGATTTATTTCCTGGCAAGCACCAGGACCACTCCAGTGACGGCAATGACCGCACCAATATACCCCCCGGTCCCGATGGTCTCCGGAACCAATATGCCGGCTGTGAATTGCGGCAGGACGAGCATCGCTGACAGGGTAATTAAAGGATTCAGCGTGATCACGGGGCTGATGACGGTCAAGGGAATATATTTGACCGCCTCGGCCAAGGCTCCGTAGGCGAGAAGGGTGTTGATTCCTAAGACCACCAGCAACGTCCACCCCTGCCATCCTATTCCTGAAAATTCCGTCCATTGGACCTTGAAAACCAGCGCCAGCGCCGCCACTCCGTAAACCAGAAGATTCAACATTTGCGCACTGTAGGTCCGGCTGAGAATTTTCTGGCAGGAAATGTAAAGAACCCATACTACTGCGGCGAATACGATGTAAACCGTGGCGGAGGAATAGAGTTCAATATCCTTCACGTTTCCCAGTTGATCGATATAAAACAGGGAAAACCCCAATGCCGCAATGACAAACCCTGAAAATTGTTCCCAGTTCACCCGCTCTTTAAAAAACGCCACCCCGACAATGACCAGAATTACCGGAGCGAGTTGAATGAGAACCGCCGCGTTGGATGGACTGCTGAGGTTCACGCTCTCGGTCATTCCGAAATAATTGGCCGCAAGCGACGCCCCGGCTAAAATTCCCAGTAATGGAGGCTTTTTTAAAAACCCGGAAGGCTGGGAACCTTTCACGGAAAGAATGAGATAAAGAACTATAAATGCAAAAAAGAACCGGAAACAGGCGATGGTTCCGGATGAAAATTGGTTCAGGGCAATTTTCAGGATGATAGGCAAAAATCCCCACAACAGGGTCGTGACCATCACGAAAGAAATACCCCGAAGATAATCCGCATTTTGTTCTGTTTTTGTGGAATTCAATCAAGCAACCCATCTAAAAGTGTTCAAGGAAAAAACAGGATACCCCAGGGGCAAACTACCGCCAACACCGGCCAAGCCACACATTGGATGAAAATGGCTTACTGGAGTTCTGAAAAATTTTTGAGAAGCGTCAAACCCAGCTTTTGGCTCTTTTCGGGATGGAATTGAAAGGCGTAAATGTTTTCGTGATGAATGCTGGACACAAACTCGATCCCATATTGGGTGGTGGTGGCGATGTCATCGGACTGTTTGGGAACAACATAATAGGAATGGACAAAATAAAAATAGGACTTGTCGGGGATCGACTTAAAGAGGAGATTGCTTTTTTGCACCTGAACGGTATTCCAGCCCATGTGGGGAATCTTGAGGGGGGAACCGGTTGCCGAGTCTGAAATTCTTCCGGCAAAACCCACCACGTCTCCAGGGAGAATTTCCAATCCGGGAACCTGGCCGAATTCCTCGCTCTGATGAAACAACAACTGCAAGCCGAGACAGATTCCCAAAAAAGGTTTTCCGCTTTGGATGGATTTATGAACCACGTCCACAAGGCCGAACCGTTGCAGGTTGGCCATGCAGTCCCTGAAGGCTCCTACTCCGGGAAGAACAACGGACGACGCGGATAGAATGTCCGCAGGTTTTCGGGTAACCACCGCTTTGGCGCCGACGGCTTCCAAGGCTTTTTGGACTGAGCGCAGGTTGCCCATGCCGTAATCGATGACGGCAATCACTTACAACTTGCCTTTTGTGGAAGGAACTTCACTTGACCGGGAATCGAGAGAACAAGCCTGGTCCAGGGCGCGGGCAAACGACTTGAACAGGGCTTCAATGATGTGGTGCAGGTTGGTCCAGTATTCGGCGTTGAAATGAAGGGTGATGCCGCTGTTGGCTGAAAAAGCCTGGAAAAACTCCGGCACCAGTTCGACGTCAAACTGTCCGATTTTGGATTTTGGGAGTTCCAGATTGAAAACAAAATAGGAACGGCCTGCGATGTCGACAACGCAATGCGCCAGCGCTTCATTCAACGGGACGGAAGCCTGGGCAAATCGGCGAATTCCTTTTTTATCGCCTATCGCCTGGCTGAACGCTTCCCCCAGGGCGATGCCCATATCCTCTACGGTGTGGTGAAAATCGATTTCGATATCACCCTTAGCGCGAATTTTGAGATCGAAATAACCGTGGCGGGAAAGTTGGGAAAGCATGTGATCGAGAAAGGGAATCGACGTTTGGATATCGTGTATCCCTGTCCCGTCGATATTGAGTTCAACCTCGATTTCCGTTTCCCG
>JADFGI010000133.1 GCA_022567815.1 Nitrospinota bacterium | reverse complement strand
ATCATCTTGGCCACTTCATCAAAACATTCGCCCGCCGCATCGTCTCTCGTCCGCCCAAGAAGTTTGTATTTGCCAAACCCGTCAACGCGATACAAATCCGTGTGGCCGCCGGAAACGCCCAGCGCCAGGAAGGGAAACGCAACCTCCTCCTGCAGGAAAACTGCCAGCAGGTGGCCTTCCAGATGGTTGATTCCTATAAGGGGTTTTTGCGAAGCGTAGGCGATGCCCTTGGCGGTGTTGAGTCCCACCAGCAACGCGCCTACCAGTCCGGGTCCACGGGTGACGGCAATGAGATCGATTTGTTTCAGGGTGACTCCGGCGGACTTCAGGGATTCGTTAATGACAAGGTGGATGCGTTCGATATGCGACCGCCCGGCTAATTCCGGAACCACGCCGCCATATTTTCCGTGGATTTGGATCTGATCGAAAATTACGTTGGAGAGTAATTTGTTGCCGTCTTGAAGAACAGCGGCGGCGGTTTCATCGCAGGATGTCTCTATGCCCAGGACCAACATTGTTTGCTTTAAACATCCTTATGAAATTAAAAAACAAAACCAGTTATTTACCGCAACACCGACAGGGTGACGACTCAAAGATCGCAAAGAAAGACAAAAACCCTAACTCTTCGTCTCTGTTTATTAGTGGTTCTAACCAACTCCTCACACAGCCCTTGTGGTATTTAACATTAGCCCTCATGCCCGGCACGGGTACTCCTCTTGAAGGGACGAGGGATTGTTAATTGAGGGTTTCTCTGCGTCCTTTCCGCCTTTGCGGTAAAAAGGTTTTATTGTGTTGCTCAATTTTGATTCATACTGATCTGACTGGGAGCTGAATCAAATTTTTTGGGAGAAGGTTTCAGGGTCTTTTGCATGATTTCCCATCCCTCCAGCAGGGTGATTGCCATCATGAGTTGGCGGTCCTTTTTCAGCTCATTTTCGAGACTATTGTCGGCTTCTTCCTGTTTTTTATCAGGATCCTTGTTTTCAGTTTCTTCCCCAATATCTCCGTCATCAAAACTTTTCTTCCCTTTGAGATGTTTTTTAAGATCCTTTTCGCGGAGAAACCGCCTGAGTTTTGTTTTTTCCTCACTCTCCTTTTTTCCATCCTTTTTGTCCTTCACTTCGCTTTCCAGGGGCATTTCAACGATGATGTCGGGAATGATGCCGTTTTCCTGAATTACCCGGCCACTGGGAGTGTAATACCGTGCCGTCGTCAATCGCAGGGCCGACCCATCGGTCAGGGGAATAATGGTCTGCACGGACCCCTTGCCAAATGTGGTGGTGCCCAGGATGACCGCCCTGCCAAGATCCTGGAGAGCGCCGGCAACGATTTCCGAGGCGCTGGCGCTTCCTCCGTTGACTAGAATTATCATGGGATAAGTCACCCGCTTCACTTTATCGTGAGTGGTGAAACGCATGTTCTGTTCGTCGGTCCGGCCCTTGGTGTAAACGATTAAATTTTCTTTTTTGAGAAACCGGTCCGCCACTTCCACCGCCTGGTTGAGTAATCCGCCCGGATTATTACGGACGTCCAACACCAACTTGGTGACTCCCTTTGTCTCGAATTCCGCAAGGGCGGCGTCCAGATCCTTGCTGGTATTTTTAGAAAAACTGCGGATTTTTATATAACCGATTTCATTGCGATAAATCTTTTTTATGACGCTTCTTACTTTGATGATGGCCCTGACAATGGTAAATTCCTTGGGTACATCAAGGGAATCCCTGAAAACCGTAATGGTGATTGGTGTCCCGTTTTTTCCACGTAATCTGGAAACCGCATCGGTGAGCGTCATATCCAAAGTGGATTCATCTTCGATTTTGATGATCTTGTCCCCGGCTTTGATTCCGGCCCTAAAAGCCGGAGTATCTTCAATGGGGGAAATAACGGTCAGCAACCCCTTCCGAATGCTGATCTCAATTCCCAATCCACCAAATTTGCCCGAAGTGTCTACAAGCATGTTTTTATAAGATTTTGGAGGCAGATAGGAAGAGTGGGGATCCAGCGCTTTCACCATCCCTTTAATAGCGCCTTCAATCAATTCGTCCGGCCCTACGGACTCAACATAATTGGACTCTATCAGGGAAAGTATCTCAGAAAATACTTTCAGTTTTTCATAAGTTAAAGCTGAAGCATTTTTATCGTCATTTTCTTTCTCTTCAGCCCCGGCAATATTTCCGGTCAGCAGAAAAATCATAATAACCAGAATGGCAATGATCCCCGTTGCCTGGTGCAACAAATTTAGTTTATGGATGGTTGGTTTACCTATCACGGAAGTCAAGTTGGTCTCTCCAAATAAAAATTTACTTATCAGTTAAATTAATATTTTCATACCCAAAAGCGGGAATTGTTTTTAACGTTGGGCTGTATGGAACCAGCGGGTGGGTTCAATAGGATTTCCCTTGTGACGTAATTCAAAATAGAGGGTTTCACCAACGAGAGAACCTGTATCTCCTGAACGGCCAATGATTTGACCGGAGCGAACCTTTCGTCCCACTTTAGTGATTATTTCATCCAGGTGACCGTACAAGGAATGATAATCATTCCCGTGCCCCAAGATAATAAGGTTCCCGTAACCTTTAAGTTCATTGGCATATAACACCTTGCCAGCAAAAATGGATCGAACGGGGGTGCCTTTTCGGACCTTGATGTCTATTCCATTATAGACGATAAACGTGTCATAATGCTTGTCTCTTTTCTTGCCAAATTTATTGAGGACTTTCCCCGTCACTGGCAATGTCAATCTTCCTTTTCTATCGAAGATATCCAGCCCTTGCCCCAGAACAAGCTTTTCTTCCAAATTTAAAATGAGGCCATTCAAATTTTTTGAGGCCATTAAAAGCTCATTTTTAACTTTGATGCTTAAGGATTTTTCCTTTTTAAGTTTCTTGAGAAATGTTGATTTTTCTTTTTTTCGGTTGTCAATCTCCTGCTTATTTTTTTTTGTATTTTTTTCCAATTGATCCAGTTTGGCCCGCGCATTCAGTAACGCGCTTTTTTCTTCTTCAAGTCGGTTCAAACGGGCATTATATTTCCCAAATATTCGGGAATCATACTCAGTGACCAACTCCATGTATTTTACCCGCTGGATCAAATCGTTAAAATTTTCGGATGAAAATAAAACTTTAATGGGAAACATGCTCCCTTCTTTATAAATGGCGCGAAGCCTTTTACCGAGAATTTTCTTTTGCCCTGCCAAATGATTATCCGCCAGGGCAATTTTTTTTTCCAACCGGAAAATTTTATTTTGATTGATCTTTTTGTTCCATTGATAAATTTTGAGTTCGCGCTCTTTTAGCTTCAACTGATTGCCGATTTTTTGAAGGGTCATGAGGAGGGAATTTTCCTTGACCCCGGCTTTCTTAATTGCCTTTTCCCGCTTTTTCAGTTTTGCTTTCAGTTTTTCCAGTTCGGTTTTCTCCTGTTCAATCTGGGATTGGATATCCTTCTCCGGCCCGGCGGCAACAGTGACAGGAGAGAATATCGCCGCCAGGAAAAAAGATATCAATATAAGTAAAAACCCTCTAACGCAAAATTTCATTTTTTATGGGCAGGTGACAAAAATTGACGGATGGATATAAAACTTCCCACCCAACCGATTAATACGCTGGAGGCCAGAAGACCAAAAATAAATGGTTGCGATATAAATTGAAATTCCATGCCGCGGGCTATGGATTCCAGCGAGCCTTGAAATTGAATTTTGACATAAAGCTGGAGAAATTTTATCAAGGCAAGGGCAAAGATTCCCCCGAGCAATCCCTGAAGCATGCCTTCCATCATGAAAGGAACCCGGATAAAATTTGGAGTGGCGCCGATCAACAGCATCAACTCGATTTCTTCCTGCCGGGAATAAAATGACAGCTTTATGGTATTGGATATGATGAGGATCAGGCCCAGAGTCAAAAGACCGCCCACCGCTAAAAGAAAAATACGGATGAACAACATGAACTTTTCAAAGGCCCCCAACCACTTTTCGCCATATTCCAAAGACTCCACTCCCTTCCTTCCCTTTAACAAATCGGCAAACCGATGGATTTTTATAAATCGGTCATTCGATGGCTTGAATTTGAGATTGTAGGAACTCGGCAATGGATTGAACGTCAAATCATCTATGAAATCCGATTTGTTGGAAGAAAAAGTATTTTTAAAATTTGCCCAGGCTGTTTCTCTCGGTATGAAGGTCATGGATTCCACATCGGAATTTGCGGAAATCAGCTGTTCCAGGCCCTGCCGCTGATTTTGGCTTATGTCATCCTTAAGATAGACGATCAATTGAACCTGTTTGCTCCAGGTCGTCAAAAACGAGTTTAGGTTGACGAATACGACAAGAAACAGGCCCAGGATTGAAAATGCCACGGTGATTGTGGCGACTGAAATCAAAAAAACCTGCAGGTTGGTTTTGATATTGGAAATGGTGGTGTGAGCCGAAGTTGTCATAAATGCCAAATTCCATGTCAAGGAGCGACCAACTTCCCACGTTTGATAACCACCACGCGATGTTTGCGCGAACGAATCATTTCCTGGTCGTGGGTCGCAAAGACAACCGTAACGCCTCTTTTTTTAGCGTGTTCAAACAATTTAAGTATTTCCAGCGAAATTTCCGGGTCCAGGTTGCCGGTGGGTTCATCCGCGAGGATGATTTTGGGAGAATTCACCAACGCCCTGGCAATGGCCACCCTCTGCTGTTCCCCCCCGGACAGTTCCGGCGGATAAGAATCTTTTTTATGAGTCAGTCCGACGTTTTTCAACGCCTCCCAGGTTTTGAATCGTATCCGCTTTTTATCCGCCCCGATCACTTCCTGGGCAAAAGCTACATTTTCAAAAACACTTTTCTTTGCCAGCAGTTTGTAATCCTGAAAAACAAAACCGATCTCACGCCGAAGCGTATAAAGCTTACGGTCAGGAATTTTTCCTATGTTCATCCCATGAACCAGAACCTGGCCCCGGTCATATTTTTCCGTCCGATACAGAATTTTCAACAAGGTGGTCTTCCCCGCTCCACTGGGTCCGGTCAAAAAAATAAACTCGCCTTTTTTGACTGAAAAAGTAATATCGAGGAGAGCCGGGGCTACTCCCCCATAAGATTTTCTTACATTGAAGAGCTGAATCATTCCTGTGAGGATTAAGAGATGATAATGGGGATTCTAATTTTCACGCAGTGAGAAAAGACAGGCTTATGCCAAAAGAAGATTAATTTGCATCCAATTTTTAATTTTTTGCATTTTTGGAAAGATCGGTGAACTCCTCTCCAATGATGAAGTCACTTTCCGCAACCTCTTCGGTTAAAAACTCTTCGGGAAACGTTGAAATCATGCCGGGACCATAAAACTTTTTTATTTGGTCGGCGGAAAGCAACTCAAAGTTAAGGAAGGTTTTGACGATCAACCGGTCACTTTCCAATTCATAAGCAAAAACTCCCACCGGACAAGTCAGGTTTCCTTCGCACTCTCCATAGGAAAGCAGGGCGTCATTCATGTAGGCATCCAGCAGAACCACACAATTTTGCTCGGCATTTGTCCTTTGGCTGAACCGATCGATACAGTGGGAGGTATAAAATACCTGGGGATGCGTGAACGAATGGACCAACTTTCCCTTGTCTGTCGATGTTTTGCGTGCGGGACATACCAGCCCAATAAATCCCTGTTTGGTGAAATCGACAAGGCACAGCACCTCCTTGCCGAATTTTTTACCGACTTTCCGGGTCACCTCATCCATGAACTTTTGTCTTTTACGGATGGAAATCCTTGAGTTTCGACCAAACTTCTTTTGGAAAGCCGATTTTAAATAGCTTTCAATCTGTACTTTTTTATATTCAAACTCTCGGTCTTCGGACATTATTTAACGGAGGTGAACTTTTCGAATTCATTTCAAACGATATTCATCTAATAATTTATCATACCTCCGGTAAAAAGTGTCAATTTAATGAAACGAAATAAAATCAATGGATTAGCCTAATCCATCTGAAAATTTGGGATACAAAACCTAAAAGACCAAAAATTTCGTAATTTCTGATAATGCGCACTCCACGCCGGAAAGGCAACTCGGCGGTGACGCTTGTTCTTCTACCTGCGGCTCGCGAATGTAATGTACCCCTCCGGGGCATGAAGGCATTTGAAAAGATATCACAAGCCTCTGCCGCGCATTTCTTTCCCGCGTTGCGGGGCTATGTTAATATGTGACTATGAATCCAACCCTGAAAATTTTTGCGATGCTCCTGTTTGCGACGCTGGCGTTTCACACTACGCTGAATTATATGCTCGATAATATTGAGGATTATGAAACCGTCCCTCTGCCTCCCAAAAAGATAAACTTAGATACCTTAAAAACCACCAATCCAATCATGGTCATTCAAGCCAGATCCAAAGAAACCTGGACTTTGGTCAGTTTTGCTTCCGGCAAAACATTCACGGTGAACGATCTGGATGAACAAAAGGAAGAATTGGCCCGACTGGACTGGGACCTGGGTTTTCAGCGCACCAAAATCGTCACAAATAGCGGGATCACCAACCCAAAAGGAACTGTGGGAGTGATCAACCTGGGCCTTGTCGATTTCGACAGCATCCGGGAGGTTCCTGACAGTGAATTCATTCAGGACAGCCGGTCTTTCGGCAGGCGCACCAACAAGGCAATATCCAATTGGTATAATTACCGGACTCGAACCCATAACATTGAATCGAAGAAAAATGTGTATGTTGTGAAAACCTCGAATAACGATTTTCTTAAAATGCGGATATTGAATTACTATTGTTCTAACGATGAGGCGGATTGCCAGTCCATGATGTGTACCCGGGCGGAAGCCGCATGCCTGACTGTGGAGTATATTTCCTCCAACCATAGCCGCAATTTTCCATCTCCCCCTGCCCCCGAAATTTCCATGAATATTGAACCAAAATACGCAGAAAATTAATTGAAGCACACACTGCTGGTCATCATTTTCCTTGCTGGCCTCTTTGCGTGTCAACAGGGTCCTGCCGAAATGGTCTTCATCCCTTCCGGTAAATTTATCCTGGGAATATTGCCCGGTCAAAGCACTCCCAGATTCATGTCGGAACGCACAACCGGATTGAACGCCCAACCCCAGCAGGAATATTTCATCGATTCATTTTATATCAACCGGTTTGAAGTGACCTACGAGGATTTCATGCGCTTCAAACCCCAGGCAAAGTACAAAGTGATTAAGCCAAATGAACCCATGCGCGGAGTCAGCTGGTATGAAGCGGACGCTTACTGCGCCTGGACAGGCAAACGACTGCCCACGGAATTTGAATGGGAAAAAGCTGGAAGAGGCGGCGACGACCGTTTATTCGTGTGGGGCGGGGAATCTCATGATGAATGGGCCAATTTGGGCAAAACCGTTCAACCAGTGGGAAGCTATAAAAAAGACCTCAGCCTTGCGGGAGTTTTTGATATGACCGGCAATGTTTCTGAATGGACAGCCAGTTGGTATAACTCTTACCCCAACTCAACCCACAAAGACGAAAATTTCGGCGAAAAACTCAAGGTCTCGCGGGGAGGAGGCATTCAAAAACGGGAACACGGATTCATGCAGGAATTTATCACCCTCACCTACCGGAACCCGTTACCTCCCAAAGGACGGTTTTGGGATACGGGATTTCGATGCGCCCTTACGGCTGAACAGAAATCCTGATAAAGGGACATGCAACTCAAACGCCCCAAATTTGTAAAGCCGCCCCTCTTACGCCCTAAAAAGAGGGCTAAATCCCGCTTGTTTGAAATGATCATCTCCAGTTAGTACCTCGGTAAGGCCAAATTCCTCCATGATCAATATTGATGTGCAGTCCGTCAATTGCCATTCTTTATCTGGCCTTTTCTTGTAAAGAGAGAATGCGCTTTCAAACATTTCACTGGTTTGTGGCATTACCTCTGTATTTTCATGTTTAATAATTTCGACTTTACCAAAGAATTCTAATTCCCTAACTTGGTCTCTACTTGTTTGGTAGCTTGTAT
>JADFGI010000132.1 GCA_022567815.1 Nitrospinota bacterium | reverse complement strand
CTCCGACCGATGGCCATATCTCACCCCATCGTAGCGGGAAAGGTTGGTGCTGGCTTCGGCGCAGGCCAGTATGTAATAGGTGGCGATGGCGTACTCAGTGTGGGGAAGCGACACCTCCACGGTTTCCATGCCCAGCGATTCGAGGGTTTTGATCGCCTCGCGCACCGCCTGTTCCACTTCCGGAGCGATTCCTGAGGTGAAATATTCCTTTGGAATGCCTAACTTAAGCCCTTTTACATCTCCTTTTAGTCCCTGGATAAAATCGGGCAGGGGAGTCTCGGCGGATGTGGAATCCAGAGGATCCTTGCCGCCGATCACGTTCAACAGAAGCGCGGCGTCTTCCACCGTTTTGGTCATGGGGCCGATCTGATCCAATGAAGACGCGAACGCCACCAGTCCGAACCGGGAAACCCGGCCATAGGTGGGTTTCAGTCCCGTGACCCCGCAAAAGCTGGCGGGCTGGCGGATGGAGCCTCCGGTATCGCTTCCCAGCGACGCCAGGCACTCGTGCGCCCCGACTGCCGCCGCCGAACCGCCGCTGGACCCTCCGGGAACGCGGTCCCCGGCCCAGGGATTCAGGGTCGGGTAGTGCCAGGAATTCTCGGTGGAAGATCCCATGGCAAACTCATCCATATTGGTTTTGCCAATGATGACGGCTCCGGCGGATTTCAACCGCTCAGCCACCGTCGCGTCGTAGGGGGCGACGAATTGATCCAGATAACGCGAGGCACAAGTGGTGCGGGCTCCTTTGGTGCATATGAGATCTTTCAGAGCCAGCGGAATTCCCAACAGGGGTGCGTCAACGCCTGCGGATAATTTTTTATCAGCCTCGCGTGCCTGATCCAGGGCGGATTCCCGCGTCAGGTGGATGTAAGCTTTGACTTTTTCTTCCACTGCGTCGATGCGTTGGTAAACGGCTTCCGTCAATTCCAGCGAGGAAAATTGTTTTTTCCTGAGACCCTCTTTGGCTTGGAGGATGGTCGATTGATGCATCGTCAGATGATTTTCGGCACTTCGTAATGCCGGTTCTTCTGCGCGAGAGCCAGGGAGAGAGGATCGGTATCGGGGAAGTTTTGTTTTTTTACATCTTCCCGGAATACGTTTTCCAGAGGAATGACGTGCGAAGTAGGTTCGACCGTCGAGGTGTCTAATTTGTCGAGATGGTCAATGTATTCGATGATGGTTTCCATCTGCCTGCCCAGACGGACCTTTTCGGAATCGGTCAGGCGGAGGCGGGCGAGTTGGGCCATGTGGTCGATGTCAAATTTTCCGGACATGAAAAGTGGACCAGCCTGTGGGCTGGATCAAATGTTAACGTGCTATGGGTTTTTGATGAATTATTAGTATTCCTTTAACCCAGAGACTTTTGGTAAACGGCACATTTTTATCGTATTGGAACCACAGATGAAAAAATAAAAAAGTAGTAGCACAGGCTTTCCAGCCTGTGCCTCCATATAGAAACTTTTGCGGAAAAGGAAAAAGATTTAAATCCCTCCTCACCTCGATCCTCTCCTCCCCAGAGGAGAGGAGGACACCCCTTCTCCTCCTCAGTTGAGCACTCACAGAGTGACAGGCTGGATGAGGGTCTAAACATTTATGCGCAGTTCTTTCGCCAAATGGGTTGGGGGGATTTTCCGGTTTGCGGCTTCGGCTATAGGCATCCTGTTTAGCGCAAAATATTTTTCTCTGGGGCTCGTGAGCGAAGCGAACGTCAGCCCTAAACTTTTCCTCCCCACGTAGTGGGGTTATTCTTCCTTCTTTTTCCGGTCTTTTTTGGGTTTTTTCTTTTCCTCGGCCATTTCATTAAAAAACACCATTTTGCCGGATTTCCGGGTGAGCCGTTTGACCTTTTTCTTCAGCTTGCGGACTTCCAGACTATTTGCGGAGTCGTCGCTGTTTTTGATCCCATCCGCCAGCGCGGTTCGGGCTTTCGTGATGTTTCCTTTCAGTGATTCAATTGTCGCCATATTTCATTGGTCCTTCATTTTTAGGGAATTAATCGAATTGCCCTGTATATCAAATTTTGCGTTTCAGCACAATAAGAAAGGAGAGGATGGTAAGGGGGCCTTATTTATAGACAGTGTTTTGGAACCACAGATGCCTGCCCTGAGCCAAGTCGAAGGGGACACAGATAAACACAGATGGATCAAAAATCGACTCTCCCTTCCAAGAGTCGTCGCGAGCCGCGAAAAGCGGCGTGGCGATCCAGGGTCTCTGGGTTGCTTCGTCGCTGACGTTCCTCGCAACGACAATCCAATGATCCGCCTAAGGTGGCTTAAAATAATTTGACGACAGGCTCAGGGAAGGCTTTCTTTATAGGCGTGGTTCGCCTCCACCGCGATTTTGTCGTGCAGGTAGATATACACCCAACGCTTGGCCGCTTCCTTTGCCAGAAACAACGCAAAATCCTTGAACAACACAGCGGGATGCCTTTTTTGCACAGTCTGATAAAGCAACCGGGATATTTTTACGAAACGCCCCACCTGGTATTTTTTCAACCAAACTCCCAACTCGCTTTCGCGTAAAAAATCCAGTGCGTCTTTGGCCAGCAAAAGATGGGAAACGCGGATATTCAGGAGTTTGTTTAAAACCGGTTTATGCCGAATGGAGGCCACCTGATCTGAAAGCCGGGACACAGCCATCATCAGATGATAAATTTTTACTTCGTAAAGAGGCTCCTCCGCCGCTGGATAATAATGCCCCGCAATGTCCTTCACCAGGCAAAAATATATTTCCTTCACCTGATCCCATTCCACGGAACTCATTTGGAACATCAACGCTTTTCTTGAACCATCCGCTATTTTCCGTGCCCCGGCAGGAAGTTCGGAGGAAATTTCTTCATCGGGAATGGAGCCCAACTGACTCAACAGTTCATCGGCATCCAGGTCCGATTCCCCGGCGCGGTCCGCATACATCCTGATGGTCAGTTCACCGATGGTCAAGTACCACCGAATCAATAAAATTTTCAGGACCACATCGTGGACGATATAACCCAGCATCTTGAACATCCAGAATGTCAGATCCAAAAAGCGGATCAATAAATAGACCCATTGAAACAGCGCCGCCAATTTGTAACGGGCGACCGTCTGACCCAGAGGAGATTTTTGCCATTGTTCCTTTTTCCGCCAGGCCCGCGACAAATAGCGAACATGGCGCAAGCGAAACTGGGTAAAAGCGCGAACGCCTTTCAGCTCGCTGAAAATCACGATCCTGGTCTTCAACTCAAGGAAAGCCTCCAGAAGTCCGCCCAAACGGACCTCAGCAAGGGGATTGCTCGACTTTGGATGATAGACTGAGGCAATTTCCTCCGCCAGACGTTGGGTTCTTTCCGCAATCCTGAGATCAGGCTCCTGAAGAATCCATTTCGACCGCAAGTGCTGGCAATATTGGATCACCGCTTGTAAGGCCTTCTGTTTAGCGGGGTCATTGGAATCGTTTTTTTGCTTTTCGAGTTCTTTCAGGCGGGCAAAATTCAACCAACCAATTTTAATCAAACCAAACCCTTTGACGGCGCCAATCGCGATCCCCAGGGTCAGCCCAAAAGCCAGGGCCAATAAAAATATTTCAACAGGGTTGGTCATAAAAATTTAAGAGGGCCTCTAAAAAAGGAAACGGAATGTTCCGGTTCTTTTGGCGGTTAGCGCAAGATAATGTTATAGTGACGGTTGGAAGATAGCTCCTGCTCTTCCCTTCCTGATGCTGGAAGGCTTCTTTTTTCGCAAGCAAATTTTTTTCTCTAACTCGAGCCGACTGCATGCGATCCTTAAAAATAATTTTCCTTTTGCTTTTACCCTTTATCCTTTCGTACTGCGGCGAAGCTGAAAACAAAAACACTGACTACGTCAAGCAGGGAATAGAATACACCAATCAACAAAAATATGACAAAGCCGTGGAATCCTTTTTAAAGGCCATCAAACAGAACCCAAAAAATCCCGAGGGATATTATGGGCTTGGAGGAATGTACAATTATAAAAAAATGTACCCCGACGCCGAACAAGCCTTCAAGACAGCGATTACCCTGGACCCCACACACTTCAATGCCCACTACAGCCTGGGATACACTTATGAATTGATGGGCAGGAAGGACGAGTCGGAAAAAGAATATCAACGGTACCGGGATCTCAAAAAAAAGTTCGACGCAATGGCCAAAGAGGATTAACAAATACGTTGAAATTTTTCCTTGCAGTCAGCCTGACCCTCCTGATGGCTGTCGGTTGCGCTTCCAATCACCCCGAATTAAAAACCGGGTTGTCCAAAAGCCAATCCTCTGGAAAAAATTCGGTGACGGTCCCGCCCAGAAAAATAAGTGTAAAACCAAGGGCGATCCCCAAAAGATATCTAAATAAACTTCCGCCTTCCGCGTCGCGTTTCCCAACCAAAAAAATACTCCTGCCAACCATGGCCAATGGGAAAGACGGTTCCCTCATGGTTCTGGTCAATTCAGGCGCGCAGAATGTGAGCGTGTTGAATCATCCGCGCGGAATCATTCGGCCCGCCAACCCGGTTTCCCATGCGAAAATTTTTCCCGCGTTTTATATGGACCGGTTGGAAATCACTGTCGCTCAATATAAAAAATTCGACGGCAAATATGACGAGCAACCTTTCACCGATGGCAGGGAATGTCCCGATTGCCCGGCGATGGGAATCGACTGGATCAGCGCTCACCGGTACTGTCTTTGGGCTGGTAAACGTTTGCCTACGGATGCGGAATGGGTGACTGCCGCAGGAGGGAACTCAAGTAATTCCTGGCCGTGGGGCAATCAGTTTTTCCCCGAAAGAGCCAATCTTTGGGGCGATGAAGACGGCTCTCTTTCGGTCGCGCCGGTCGGGTCTTATCCGCAGGGGGCCAGTCACTACGGGCTAATGGATACGGTGGGCAATGTCTGGGAGTGGATCAGCGATCCTTATTTTGCTTCCAGCGGCAAATTTAATAAAGTAACACTGAGGATCGTCAAAGGCGGGGGATGGACCAGCGATAAACGCGAAGCCAGGATTTCTTTCAGGAACATTATCGATCCCAAAATAAAAAATCCCACCATCGGTTTCCGTTGCGCCAAGCCGATTCACGGGGAGGGTTTGAACCACAGATAGGGGAAAAACCTTTCAGAAATACCCTGGATCGCCGCGCCGCTTTCAGTGCCTCGCGATGACGAGATTATGTTTGGCTGGCGTATAGCGCGGAACCCAATACTTGACGTACGGTGGGTTTATAGCGGACTAAATTGTATAGTGCTTTACTTTTTCTCCCTGCGTAGCGGGTTCGCCTCCGGGAAGAAGTGGGGGATCAGCGATAAAATTTGGAACCAAGCCAAGCAACATTGCACGGCGTAAGCAAGTTCGCCCTCCGCGGAGGAGTTAGGAGCAACCGGAAGTCGCGCCGCAGGTCAGGCACTTCAGGCAGGTTCCGTTGCGCACCAGGGTCAATTGCCCGCATTCATTGCAGGGATCGCCTTCGTAGCCTTTCATGCGGGCAATGGAAACGGTACCAGTCCCTTGTGTTCCATTCCCCACCAACACCGGTTGGTTGCTCACCAGACTAACATTGACGGAAGTTTGGGAGACCGTCCCAGACACCGCATTTCCATTGCCGTTCCCGGTACTATTGGAATTTCCCGTATGAACATTCGATTCATGACCTGCAGGAAGGTTCGTTGCAGCGTCTCCATTTTTAACGGAGTTCTTATCCGTTTTTCCGATGGCGTCGCCGCGAAGATCGTCCGGGGTCACTTGCGCCAGATCGTACCGGCCCAGGTAGTTGATCGCCAATTCCCTGAAAATATAATCAATGGTGGAAGTTGCCATGGTGATCCTGTCGTTGCCCGAAACGATCCCGTTGGGCTCGAACCGGGTGAAGATAAACGCGTCCACAAACTCCTCAAGCGGCACTCCATGTTGCAGGCCGAGAGAGATGGAAATGGCGAAGCAGTTCATCAGACTGCGGAAAGCCGCGCCTTCTTTGTGCATGTCGATGAAAATTTCTCCCAGATCGCCATCCTTGTATTCCCCGGTCCGCAAATAGACTTTATGACCGCCAATGGATGCCTTCTGGGTATATCCATTCCTTCGATGCGGCAGGGTTTTTCGCTTCTGTTGAATCACCTGGACGATTTTTTCGGCAATTTTTTTCGGTTCTTTTTCTTCCGCAAGCTCCATCTTCAAGTGACTGAAATCTTCGCTGGCCATGCTGTTCAGGGGCTGACTCAATTTAGAGCCGTCCCGGTAGATGGCGGTCCCTTTCAGCATCAATTTCCAGCTCAACATATGCGCTTTTTCCACGTCCTTGATGGTCGCGTGGTTGGGCATGTTGATGGTCTTGGAAATAGCGCCCGACTGGAACGGCTGAGCCGCCGCCATCATACGGATATGAGCTTCGGGCCGGATATAGCGTTTGCCATATTTACCGCACTTGTTGGCGCAGTCAAAAACCTGATAATGCTCTTTTTTCAGATGCGGGGCGTTTTCAATGGTCATGGTTCCGCAGATTGCGTCATTGGCCTGGCGTATCTCTTCTTTGCTGAATCCCAAATGTTCAAGCATGTTGAACTCGAAGGAGTTCAATTGCTCGTCCGTCAAATGCAGGGCATTTTTACAAAAATCTTCGCCCAGAACATATTTATTGAAGGCAAACGTGATATCAAACACCTTGGGCAACTCGGTCTGGATCTTGTCCAGGACTTCAACGGTAAAACCTTTTTCCCTGAGGGTCTCACGGTTGATGTAGGGAGCGGTTTCCAGCCTGCCTGTCCCGACGCAATATTTGACGATGGCCTGCGTTTCCTCCCGGCTGTATCCCAGGTGCTTCAAGGCGATGGGCACGGACTGGTTGATGATCTTGAAGTACCCGCCGCCCGCGAGTTTTTTGTATTTGACCAGGGCGTAATCCGGCTCGATTCCGGTGGTATCGCAATCCATCAACAATCCAATAGTGCCCGTTGGGGCGATGCAGGTGGTCTGCGCATTGCGATAGCCATAGCGTTGCCCAAGCTCCAGGGCATCCGCCCACTCCTTCACTGCCGCGCTGTGGAGATACGCGGGGCAAAATTCGGTGGAAACGCCCTGCGGATAAATCGTCAACCCCTCGTATTCGTGAACCTCCGTATTCTGAATAGCTCTGCGGTGATTGCGCAGGACACGCAACATGTGTTTCTTGTTCTTTTTGTATTCCTGGAACGGTCCCAGTTCATGGGCCATTTCGGCGGACATGGCATAGGCTGATCCGGTGGTCATCGCTGAAATAGCGCCGGCGATGGCCCGGCCTTTGTCGGAATCGTACGGAATTCCCAACACCATGAGAAGTGCGCCTAAATTGGCATACCCCAATCCCAGGGTGCGGTACCCATAACTCTTCAAGGCAATGCTCTTGTTGGGAAACTGGGCCATCATGACGGAAATTTCCAGCGTCAAGGTCCAGAGACGGCAGGCATGGCGGTAGTCTTCGACTTCAAACCGGCTCTTTTCCTCGTTGTGAAAGCGGATCAAATTGATGGAGGCCAGGTTGCATGCGGTATCGTCGAGAAACATGTATTCCGAACAGGGATTGGAGGCATGGATTTTATCGCCCTCCGGGCAGGTGTGCCATTCGTTGATGGTGCTGTCGAATTGCAATCCAGGGTCCGCGCTGGCCCAGGAAGCTTCGTTGATTTGTCTCCAAAGTTCTCCCGCTTCCAGGGTTTTACTGATCTTGCCATCCGTGCGGTTGATGAGGTTCCAATTGCCGTCGCACTCCACTGCCCGCATGAACTCGTTACTCAGCCGGACCGAGTTGTTGGAATTCTGTCCTGAAACCGTGGTGTAGCCTTCGGAATTCCAGCAGGTATCGTATTCCTCAAACTCGATATCCCGGACTCCCTGCCGGGCAAGCTGGATGACGCGGTAAATATAACTTTCAGGAATGCAGGCTTCGACGGCTTTCCAGACGGCGCGTTTCAGCTCCTTGTTTTTTTTGATATCGAAACGCGATTCATCGTCCTTGGAATCC
>JADFGI010000131.1 GCA_022567815.1 Nitrospinota bacterium | reverse complement strand
TCTTAAAAGTTTTGTTTCGGATAACCTGGTTCGATCAATGGCCAATCTGGAAATTCTTCCCATTATCATATTCTCCCTGGTTTTCGGCGGGGTGCTCACCACCCTTGGCGACAAGGGAAAACCGGTCATCGCTTTCTTTGACGGAGTGAACGCGGCCATCATGAAGGTGGTTCACCTGGTGATGTATGTCGCTCCTCTGGGAGTGTTCGCCCTGATCGCTTCTAAAATGGGCGCGGCAGGGGGAGGGGAACTGTTTGTAGCCGAAATAATGAAACTAGGGAAATATGCCCTGACGGTCGTCCTGGCCCTGATGATTCACGCGGCGGTGGTTCTGCCTCTGATTCTATATTTCGTCACCGGACGAAATCCTCTGCGATATCTGATTAATGCCAGTCAAGCGGTGGTAACGGCCTTTTCCACGGCAAGCAGTTCTGCGACCTTGCCGGTGACCATAGAATGTGCCGAGTTACGCAACAAGGTCTCCCGCAAGGCTTCCCTGTTTGTCCTGCCCCTTGGAGCTACGGTCAATATGGACGGGACCGCGCTCTATGAAGCGGTGGCCGCGCTTTTCATCGCGCAATTGTTTGGCATTGAACTGGGGTTTGGGCAACAGGTCATTATTTTCCTGACAGCCACCCTTGCCGCTATTGGCGCGGCGGGGATTCCCCAAGCGGGTCTGGTCACGATGGTCATGGTTTTAACCGCTGTAGGACTGCCTTTGGAAGGAATCGGCATGTTGTTGTCCATTGATTGGCTTCTCGATCGGTTCCGCACCGCTACCAATGTTTGGGGCGATTCCGTCGGAGCGGCGGTGGTGGATACCCTGGAAGCAAAATACGTTGAGGGAGGGAATGAAAAATGATAACCAAAATCGTGTTGGGATTTGTGGTTGGAATTCTTTCATCCGGTTCCGGATTGGGGGGAGGATTTCTCGTGGTGCCTTTTTTGATTTATATGGGAAAGCCAGCCAAGATTGCGGTGGCCACGTCTATTCTTTTTGTCGGGATGGTCGCGGTTTCCTCCCTTTGGGCTCATTCCAGGCTTGGAAACGTCGATATAAAAACGGGGCTGATCCTTGCCGCCGGGGGAATTGTTGGAGCCCAATTGGGCCCTCAAATATTACAGAACATATCGGATCAGAATTTTAAAATGGGGTTTGCTGCTATTCTCATCGGCACGGGAATCTGGTTGCTACTCAATGCGAAGTCTTGATAATTTAAGGAAAGGGATCGTCATTGCGAGGAGCGTAAGCGACGAAGCCGTGATAATATTCCCTAGCCTTCGTGCCCCGCAAGGGGTAAATCCAGAGATTCTGAAAGACTCTGGATCGCCACGCCGCTTCGCGGCTCGCGACGACGTTTTGGCTGGTTCAGAGAAACTCCTATGAAAATTCTCCACAAATGCAAAGGCCTCTTTAAAAAGGGGGGATCTGCTCCCCCTTCTACGAAGGGGGTTGGGGGGATTTAATCTTTTTCGTGTTATGCAAAGCTCTCCTCTTGAAAGGAAAAGTCACTCGGCGAGTGTGCGCAACTTTTCTTCCCAATGCAAAATGAAGGACTTGAATTTTTCCACATGTTTTATTTCTTCCTGTCTTAACTCTTCGTACATTCTCCGTTGGCCGATCTCTTCCTCGGATTCCCCAGACGTTTTTTCTATCAGGGTTTCATAATACTGCACCGAGTTCTCCTCGCTGATAACGCCCTTGTAGAGTATTTCCAACCGGCCCTGGATGGTGCCAACAGTTTCCTTTTCATTTTCCATAATTTTTGCTCAAAATTTTTTTAGGCAGGTTTAACAGGATAGACCGGATTATATCAGTTTTTTTTTATATGTCACCCTGAGCCATGTAATCCTTGAATGATGGCTGAAAAAACAAAATCTCTAAATTACCGCAAAGGCGCGGAGGACGCAAAGAAACCTATACTAAAAATTTTCTTGATCTATTCCATCTGTGTTCATCTGTGGTTAAAGGGGTTTGGGTTTTCCTGTTGATCCTGTCAATCCTGTCAAAATCTTTTTCTTTTTTGTTTTCTTTGCGTCCTCCGCGCCTTTGCGGTAAATTTAAGGTCAGTCTTTTGAAGGATCAACCCAATAAATTTCGAGAACCCAATGACAACGAATGTAAATACCGCATATAGCGACCTGGTAGAAAAATTAGAAGAAATCTCCCGCCTCGGTGGAGTGATGAGCACTTTGCACTGGGATCAGGAAGTGATCATGCCATCCGGTGCGGCGGAATCCCGCGCCAAACAAATATCAGCGCTGGCGGGGGTGATCCATGAACGAAGCACCGACCCGCAATTGGGCGAATGTCTCGATGCGCTGAAAAAAGAGGACCCCTCCACATTCAATAAGTTTGAAGCCTGCAATATCCGCGAGGCACAAAGGGAATACGATAAGGAAACCAAGGTTCCCAAAAAACTCGTTCAGGAGATGGCGGAACTGGGTTCCAGGGGGCATTTCGTTTGGATCAAGGCGCGGGAAGAAAATAAATTTTCCGACTTTGCCCCGACTCTGAAACGGTTTATAGAAATGAAAAAAGAGTGGGCGGCCTATGTGTTTCCGGATCTAACGCCCTACGACGCGAATATCGACAATTACGAGCGCGGGACTACCATGGCGGAAATCGCCCCCATATTTGAAAGGTTGAAGTCCGAACTGATCCCGCTCATCCAATCAGTTAAAGAAGCCAAACATCATCCCGACACATCATTTCTGGAAGGCACGTTTCCCGTGGACAAACAGGAAGCGTTGGGCAAACAAATCAGCACGGATATGGGATTCTCCTTCGATCAGGGCCGGATGGATGTTTCAGTGCATCCCTTCTGCGGGGGAGGGCATCCCACCGACGTTCGCATCACCACCCGCTACCGCGACAGCGATTTTATTGAGTCGCTTTACGCGGTCATCCATGAAACCGGTCACGGACTGTACGAGCAGGGGCGGATGAAAGAAGGCCGCGATCTGCCGGTTTCGGAAGCTCTCACCATGGGAATCCATGAATCGCAATCCCTGTTCTGGGAACGCATGATCGCGCAAAACAAAGCCTTTTGCGCTCACTATATGGAAACGTTTCAAACCACTTTTCCGAACAATATGCAGGGAGTTTCCGTCTCTGCCCTATATGAGGCCATCAATAATTGCAAGCCGTCGTTTATCCGGGTGGAGGCTGACGAGTTGACTTACCCCCTGCATGTGATTCTCCGGTTCGAAATTGAAAAGGGTTTGTTCGACGGGTCGGTGAGTGTGGATGGATTGCCCGAACTGTGGAACGACAAAATGGTAACCTATCTGGGAGTGCGACCGCCGACAGACACGTTGGGAGTTCTCCAGGATGTTCACTGGAGCGGTGGGGCCTTTGGATATTTTCCTTCTTATACCCTGGGCGCAATGTATGCCTGCCAATTTTATAAAACCATGCTTGGTGAACTTCCCGATACCGAGAAATACATCGAGGAAGGAAAATTTGCTCCCATAAAAACCTGGCTGAACGAAAAGATTCATTCCCAGGGAAGCTTGTACAGTCCGCAGGAACTGGTTCAAAAGGTCACCGGGGAACCCCTCAACCCGGACCATTTTATCAACTACCTGAAAACCAAATATCGCGCCATTTACCAAATCAATTAGAGGTTAAATGAACGATGAGTGATTCCTTGATTGGAAACGCCAATAAAAAAGATGGGCAAAATTTTTGCGCCGTATGCAGAGAACCGCTTCCCGCCGGAGTTCCATTTTGTCCGCATTGTGGTCCGCCAAATCCCCCGGAAGATGAGCCGGATGAAGGAATGGGGGGCGGTCAGACTTTTTTTAGAATCTTGCTCATTGTCATATTATTCGGAGCGGTCGCCATCTTCAAGCTGGACATTAACCTAACGGACAATACCGAAGAAATCTCACCGGCCCTGCCGGGCATAAAATCACCTGCTGACACGGGAAAAGAAAAAGAGCACGTGGTGGATTTTGAAACGATCAACCATATAAAAGTGGACAAATCGCAGGTCAGGCAGAAACCATCGATAAAGGGAAAAGTTTTGACCGTTTTGAAAAAAGGGAGCAAGGTCACTATTTTGGACAGCAATGAAGACTGGTGGAAAATAATGGCCGGTGGCGAAACTGGATGGATTTCCAAGGATGATCTGGTTCTGCAGATTCGTTAAAGGCGCCTGGAAAAATTTAACCTGGACTATAAGCCAACCCTTTTAAAGGGATCTCTATTAATTCGATATTTTAATGTCAGGACCCGCTACGCGGGTAGGATAATATTCAGCACTTGTGATATTTCACCATTGTATTCATGCCCCGAAGGGGTAATACAGGGTTCCATCAGCCATAAATCCATCGTATGTAAATATTTGGTCCAGCGGACCGCTGGCTGGCCCTTATTTCATAAGGGCCGCTCATGGCCCGGAACCATTTTTAGAGATGCCCTGAAATAATAGGGTTGGCGATTGCAAAGGCCAAATTTATCTAACTTTTCGAAGTTCCTGTTTACTCTTATGGATTGGACGGATTGAGTAAGGCTTCGCGGGTGACAATCAGAGCTTCTTTGAACTCATCATAATTCCGTGTGACTTTAAATTGCGGAAATTCCTTGATGACGTTGTCCGGCGGGCAATACAAAATTCCCGCATGAGCTTCCTTCAGCATCCCCATATCATTGTAGGAATCCCCGGCGGCAATCACTTGAAAATTGAGATTTTTAAGCGCCCGAACCGCCTTTGTCTTGCCATCCGTTATGCGTAAACGGTAATCGGTGATTTTCCCGGAATTTTCCACCACGAGGGTGTTGCAAAAGAGGGTGGGGTTTCCGAGTTGCGTCATCAAGGGTCCGGCAAACTCGTAAAACGTATCCGATAAAATGATGACCTGAAACTCCGATTGAAGCCATTGTAAAAATTCAACGGCTCCCGGCAAAGGCGCGATTCCACCGATCACTTCCTGAATGTTCGCCAGCTTCAGATGATTTTCTTCCAGGATTTTCAATCGGCCCCGCATCAGCTCGTCATAATCCGGGATGTCCCGCGTGGTCAGACGGAGTTTTTCAATTCCGGTTTTTTCGGCAAATGCGATCCACACTTCGGGAACCAACACGCCTTCAAGGTCAAGACAGGCAATCATTCGCAATCATCCTTTCACATCGAAATGAACGGCCCCGCCGCAAGCGAACGGGGTATCCGCAAAGGGTCTTCATCTAAGAGCCGTGGCAAGCCACGGGAATTAAAGCCCACTGGTGGGATTCAAAGGGTTTTGGGCGGTCATTATAAGGGAAGATGCGAGGAATTCAACCGGCCCCCATACGTGGGGAGGAAAAGCCTGCTACGCAGGAAGGCTGACCCCGTTACACGGGGAGGAAGAGTAGGCTGACGCTTGTGATATCCTTTCCCTTGCCTTCATGCTCCGCAGGGGTACACTTCGCTCACGAGCCCTTAAAGGCCATTAATCTAAAGCGCAAAATATCGGGTCCAGCGTCACGCTGGCGCGGGAGCGAAAGCTTTCCGCGAAGGAACCCGCGTTAGCGGGATCCTAGCCGCCTTTTGACAAAATTCAAAAAGAAGATCAACTCTTCATTTTTCATCAGGTAGGAGAAAATTCCAAAACTGATAATTCCAGCGAAAATGCAACCCGTCAGAACCATCACCTTAACGCCCAAAGGGGCTAAAGGATCGAACCAGGCCAAATTGCAGGTGTAAATAATAATTCCCATCAAGGTGGAAGACAGAGCCAGCTTGAGAGTAGAAAACAGTATCAGCCGGCCACCCATTTGCCCCAGACGTTTTTTCAAAAAATAAATCAGCAACAGCGCATTGAATAAAGCTGAAATGGATGTCGCAAGGGCCAGTCCCCCATGTTGCAGAGGCCCCATCAATATTAAATTAAGCACGATATTGAGGAGCATGGACCCGGTGGCGATTCTTACAGGAGTTTTCGTGTCCTGAAGCGAATAAAACGCCGGCGCGATGACTTTGATCCCGGCAAAAGCGCACAGTCCGATGGAGTAATACAACAGGGCGATGGTTGTCCCGTCGGTTGAGACTCGCGAAAACTCTCCTCGTTCCCAAAGCGTATTGACAATAGGAAAGCGTAAAACGATCAGCCCAATGGTGGCGGGAATGGTAATGAAAAGTATGAGCCGGATTCCGAAAGCGATGGTTTTAATCAGTTCCGCGATGTCATTACGGGCGGCCTGTTGCGACAACATGGGAAGGATGGCCACTCCCAACGCCACGCCAAACACGCCCAGCGGCAATTGCACCAGCCGGTTGCCGTAATACAAATAGGAAATCGATCCCCCCGGCAGTAAAGAAGCCAGAAGCGTATCGACCAGCATATTTATCTCGTAAACGGCGAGGCCGAAAATGATCGGGACCATTAATTTTCCGACCCTGATGATATCCGGGTTTTTTGTTTTGAATGTTCTTACAAATCTCAATCCTTTTTTTATCGTGGTCGGAAGTTGAACCAGAAGTTGCAGGACTCCTCCTACAAGCACACCCAACGCTAAACCTAAAATGGGTTCATCCATCATAGGTGAAATGAAAAGCGCCCCTGCAATCATGCTGATATTAAGCAACACGGGAGCCGCCGCCGGAAGCGCAAAAATGCCGAAGGTGTTCAAGATTCCCATGCTGAACGCCGCTAAACCAATGAAGATCAGGTATGGGGCCATCCACCGGGTCAATTTCACCGTCAAGGCGAATTTTTCAGGGTCGTCGATAAACCCCGGCGCAAACACGGTGACCACCGCCGGACTGAAAACGACCATCGCCAGGGTGACGGCGACTAGTAATGCAAAGAGAATATTCAGCAGGTTGGCGGTCATTTCCCAGGCTGATTTTTCCCCTTTAGTGTTCAAGAGATCGCTGAACACCGGGATAAAAGCCGCGCTCACCGCGCCCTCGCCCAAAATTTTTCTCTGCATATTGGGTATGCGAAAAGCCACAAAGAAGGCGTCCGCGGCGGCTGATGAACCGAACTGCATGGCGATTACCAAATCGCGCAACATTCCAAAAATTCTGGAAACGAGGGTCATGCCGCCAACGGCTCCAGCCGCCCGGCTTACTTTTTTATTATTTTCCATTTATGTAGGAAGGAAGGTTCGGCAGGCTATGTGAATGCATTTTACAGATGGTACTGGTTCCCCTCAGGGAAGTGAAAGTATATCAAAATTGCCGGTATGGGTGAATTTAATTATTTGAATTATTGATTTAAAAAAATTTCCGCAAGTTATACTATAATAAGCGAAGAAATTTTTTAAGAAGGAGAGTGTATGCCTCAATTCAAATTGAGAGCGAAAAATAAAAAAGTCATTGAAGCCATTCATGAGGCTTACGAAAAAACCGTTATCGTTCAGCGGCAAACAAGCATCACCTATGGACGTTGGGATTTCGTGGTATTTGGTGGAACGGATGAGGATAAAACCATCCTCCGCGTGGGATATGCCGAGCATGCCGTTATTCAGCGGGCTCCGCTTTATATCGCGTCTCTCGCCCAACCGGGCTTGATGGACCTTAGCGGCATCCCCATTGAGGAGTTTATTACCGAGGATGTCCCGGAAGAATATCAGGGGTTGGAGATCATTCAGGTGGACCCTGTCAGGCCGTTGATGATTCAGGAAAAAAAATCCCTTCCCGCCATCGCCAAGTCGGCGGATAAAATTTGCAGGGAATACGAAGATCAGAATATTGCGGTGATCCAGGCTCCGCGTGATAACGATTGGATGATCGGGGTGATGAAATATCTCAACGAATGCGACAAGGCCTTCCCCGATCCCATTCAGCAATCTTTTGGCCAGGCACGGATGAACCAGGAAAACCTGTTTTCCTTTGGCGGCGGCAGGGGGTCTACGGGTTATATGAATTGACCCCAGCCTGAGGGCTGGCCAGCGTGACGCTGGACCCAATATTGACGTGCAAGGGATTTTTGAAGAATCAAAAATTCCTTCTATTTTTAAGCGAGGGGTTGACCTTGCTCCCCCTTCCAAGAAAAGGCCTTCGCATAACCCGTCGTTGCGAGGAGCGT
>JADFGI010000130.1 GCA_022567815.1 Nitrospinota bacterium | reverse complement strand
CCTTTTCCCGCTCTGGCCACGGCTTCTCCCAAAGCCTTGTCACTGATTTTTTGGCGTCGTGCCAAACGCCTAAACCAGGCATTTTTAAAAATCCGCAACTTTTTTCACCATCTGACATGAATTTTATTATTTTGAAAATATCACACTTAGTGTTATATTTCAAGCCTCGAAAATCCAACCTATAGGCTCCGGTGTGAGACGCCTGCGACAGGCTGGATATCTCCCTTGTACCTATTGCGAGGCACGATAGCTAAGGAGGAATATCACGAAGGAAGAAGCAAAGAGGGTATCTTTTCCTTTTTTAACTGACATTTAGGATCCTCGATTTTTACACAAAACCGCACTGTTGTGGGTAAATGAGTGATTCTGACCCGCTTTTGATCCCACTGGCAACCTCTCTACCTGACCCCAGATGAGTGCGAAGCCTTCATTCTAGCCGCTAAACAGAATCCTTCCCAAATTGTCGTGATTTTTTCCGCGTTTACTTTAATTCTCTAAATCTAAAACAATCCGTAGTGTGATCGTTGACTAAGCCGGTGGCCTGCATGAAGGCATAGCAGATGGTGGGGCCGACAAATTTAAAACCGCGCTTTTTTAAATCCTTACTCATGGCATCGGATTCTTTTGTAGTGGCAGGGAGTTCCTGTAATGATTTCCAGCTATTTTGTATGGTTTTGTTGCCTGCAAATCCCCAAATATATTCATCGAAACACCCAAATTCTTTTTGAACCTCTAAAAACGCTTTTGCATTCGTGATTGACGCCGCCACTTTCAGGCGATTGCGGACAATCCCTGAATTTTGCAAAAGTTTCTGTTGTTTCGCCTCATTATATTTTGCAATTTTCGTAGGATCAAAATTGTCGTAAGCCGTGCGATAATTTTCGCGCTTTTTCAAGATAGTCGTCCAGCTCAGTCCGGCCTGCGCTCCTTCTAAAATAAGAAACTCAAATAAGTGCCTGTCATCATGGATAGGGACACCCCATTCCTCGTCGTGATATTTAATATACTGTTCCGACGCTTTGAATAATAATCCAGCCATGCACATCGCGTTATCACAAGTTGACTCCTAATAAATTATTCTGACCACGATTAGGCAATAAAAATAGGCAATTAAAATCGAGGTGGCGTAAATTAGCGTTTATGTTAATGTATGCCAACCCCTTGATTAAAAGCTTTTTTATTGAGGCGCTTTTATTGTAAAGCGCTCAAATAATAGATAAATTATTCAGAAAATGGGAGGACAGGAAATAAATGGCAAGCAAAAGTTGTTCGTTTGATATCGTATCCGTTATCAACCTGGAAGAAGTCCAGAATGCCGTGAACCAGGCAATGGTGGAAATCCGCCAGCGGTTTGATTTCAAGGGCAGTAAAAGCGAAATCACCTTGGAGAAAAAGGATAGTAAGGTGGTCATTCTCGCGGATGACGATGCTAAATTAAAATCCGTGATCGACATTCTCCAGAGCAAACTGGTCAAACGAAAAGTTTCATTGAAGGCCCTCGACTACGGAAAAGTTGAAGCCGCGTCAGGAGACATGGTTCGTCAAAGCATAATTATCCAGCAGGGCATTTCGCAGGAAAAAGCCAAGGAAGTCACAAAAGCCATCAAAGGCATGGGCGTGAAAGTGCAAAGCCAGATTATGGACGATCAGTTGCGGGTGACGGGAAAAAACAGGGACGATTTACAGACGGTGATCGCCAACCTCAAGGAAAAGGATTTTGGCATCGCCATGGATTTTACCAATTACCGCTAACTCCTCCGCGGAGGGCGACCCACTACGTGGGGAGGAAGCTTGGGCCTGACGCTACGCGAGGCCCCGGAAATATACAAGGGGTAGGAGGGGTACGCTGAACTCGCGAGCCCAAAAGGAAAAATGTCAGGATGAAAATTTTATAATACTGTGGGACATTCAGCAAGCCATAAACCCATCGCACGTTAGCACTGGGTCCAGCGACACGCTGGTTGCCCTTGGAGGAAAAAACCGCTATTCTTAGCAAAAGTTGCCATTCTAAAGAAGGAGGAGATTGGTCATGGAGGAAGTTCGTGAATTTATGCACGCCCCGGTCATCAGTATCGATCCGCAAGCCACCGCGCAAGAAGCCGCAACAATTATGGCGGAAAAAGGCATAGGCTCGCTTTTGATAATGAAAAATGATGAATATCTGGGAATCCTGACGAAGACGGATTTGGTGAAAAATGTCCTGGCAGGGGGGTTGGACCCTCAAGGAACAAGGGTTTATTCGGTGATGGCAAAACCCATCATTACCCTGGATCATCAAGCTCCCAAAAACGAAGCGATTGATTTGATGGTTGAAAAGAAAATCAAGCACCTTGCGGTGACCAAACACGGAGAGATCGTGGGGGTTTTATCCACCACCGATATTATCGGAAAATAATTTTTCCTGATTCACCAGGATAGACGGGAGCCAGCGTTTCAGTTGACGGTCGGACGGAAATGATTCAGGAGGTTTGCATGGTCCTTGTCAGAATATTGTTCCGTAATATCCTTGATCTCCAGTAAAACCTGGTTGCAAGCCGCAACCACTTTGGGGTCAAAAAAGGTGCCGCTTTTACTTTCAATTTCTTCTATCGCCGCTTCAGGGGAGATTGGTAATTCATTGGCAGGGCCGGTCAATTTTTCCAGCTCAACGCATACTGCTACCACCCTTGCTTCCAAAGGAATCTCTTCACCTTTTAACCCATTGGGATAACCTGAACCGTCCCACTTTTCTTCGTGGGTTTTACAAATGGATTCCGCCATTTGCAATAGTTTGGAGTCACTGCCTCCCAAAATCTCTGCCCCCATAATGGGATGCAATTTGAACATTTCCAACTCCTCATTACTTAACTTTTCCTCTTTGGCCAAAATATAATCCGGTACCCCTATTTCCCCAATGTTATGCAAAGGACTGGCCTGTTGTATGAGATTACATTGATCAGCGGACATGCCCATTTCCTCGGCCAAAAGAGAGCAAAAATAGCCTAAACGAGCGATATTCGGAACAGTAGATTTATTTCGATACCCCGCCGCCCGGACCAGCCTGTGGATAATGTCCAGCCTTGATTCTTCAAGTTCCCGCGTGCGTTTGCGGACTCTATATTCCAAGTCAAGGTTCATCTCGCGGACTTCATTGTGAAGCAGACTCACCTCCAGCATGTTTCTAACGCGGGAGATCGCTTCGGTCATTTCAAACGGTTTGGAAATAAAATCCTTCGCCCCGGATTCTAACGCCCTCAACCGGGTGGCTTGATCGCGCTGAGCCGTAAGAACCAAAATGGGCAAATAGGTTTCAGTTTCCACTTTTTTGAGGGCGGCCATGACTTCGAATCCATCCAAATGCGGCATTTTTAAATCCAGGAGAATGAGGTCCGGCTTGATTTTTTCGTAGGTTTCTACCGTCTTGAGTGGGTCCGTGATACTGGTAATATTTGAAAATCCAGCCCCTTTCAGTATGCGCTCAAAAATCTGCACATTCCCTGGTTCATCGTCTATGATAAGAATTTTTCCTTCTTCGATTTTTCTTTTTGGCATGACCGTGCTCTCAATCCGGGTGGCTGGAATCACCATTTAAAAAAAGGGTGAGGGCGAATAAATATATAATTACATTTACTTGCCTATAAAATAATGATATCCCGGAATTCCCTGCCAGTCAAATATTTTTTACATAAAGAGTAAATCTAATAAGGCGAAAATTTAGGTATTTCCGCTATTTTTTTTTGGAGTTATCAGGCGTAAAAATTTTTGCAGGAGGGAAAATATAATCTTTCCGATATTCATGATTTTGCTTTTAATATATTTCTTTCGGTCAAACAGCCGGTTATGGGTTTCTTTCAGCAATTTTGGGATATCCAGGTTTTCGGGACAGCGGGGCAGGCAATCGCCACACTCGGTGCAATTGAAGGCGAAGGTTCCCGGAAACCAGTGGCCCTTTCCTTCCAGCATGTTGTAACGAAATTTGCCATAATCCACCATGTCGTAGCCTTTCAGCAAGTTTCGGAAACGGAGTATCTCGGGAATGTTGATGTTTTCAGGGCAGGGCAAACATTGGTCGCAAAGTGTGCACAGGCCGGGAACAGCGGCCAGGGAGGCGTCCATTCTGGTTTTGATTTTCACGTCCTGCGGTGACCAGTAGGTTTCGTCGTTCAATATCGCCAGGTTCTGGGGGAAATGTTCCGGCTCGTGCATGCCCATGCTCAAGGTGGTCACCTCCGGATGGCTCAGGCAAAATCTTCCGTTGAACTGAATAGCCGTCATGGGCTTAACGCTCAGTTTGACTTTTTCCGATGGCTTCCACAACAGGCCTCCCTTTTCGTTGGGCGAAATAATGAAAACGCCGATGTCTTTTTCGCCCGCCAGTTGAACTGCGGGCAAATTGCGCTGGAAAAAATAATAAAAATGTAAATTGACAAAGCTGAACAGGCCCGTATTCAACGCCTCCAGGATAATATCCAGAGGCGCATGGGTGGAAAATCCGATATGGCGCACCAATCCCTGTTCCTTCAAGCGCAACAGCGTTTCGACGGGGCCCCCTGTTTTAACGGCGGCCTGCAGGCGTTCCTTGTTGTTGATACCATGCCAGCCATAGAAATCCACATAGTCCAGCTTGAGGGCGGTGAGTTGATTTTCCACCAGCGACCTGGTTTCGCCGGCGGTCATCGGCGATCCTTTGGTCATCATTTTGTACTGCTCCCTGGGAAGGTTTAACTCCTCGAGGACCGCGCCGTAAAGATGCTCGCTTTTAACATATCCATGCGCGGTTTCTATATGATTGATTCCCAAATCAAACGCCCGGCGTGTGGTTTCCAGACAGTTCCTCACGGACTCCGCAGGCAGGTAGTTGCGTGGGGGAGTCCAGCCATGCTTGAACCGCATTCCTCCCAGGGTGATGACCGACAGCATCTCGTTGGTTTTTCCAAATCGGCGGTATTCCATGAGTTTCAATTTAAGGCAATTCCTATGGGAGAGCCAACTGGTTTTTAGGAAAAAAAAATGGTTTGCAATTATTGTTGACAGAAACATCCCCGGCAAGTAGGATTTTTAATCCGATACTGAATTTTGTTTCTGGGGCGAAAGTTTCCTCCAATCATTCTAATTATATGTCCGATTCTGTTTATTTCAGCTTGTTTAAAGGAATTCCCGACTGCCCGGTCACCATTTTCAATCAGGGACGGTGCACGCTTGAAAACCGTTTGGTTCTCGAAACCTGCATTATTGGGAAAAGCCACCGGGTGACCAGCCGGGGAGATGGAATGTCTATTACCGAATTCATCGCTTGTTCTTCCGATGCAATGGAAGGGGACTCTTTGGACCATTTTCCATTGAAGTCCGGGGAAAACTATTCCAGGGAATACCAGGTGGAAAATATCAAATATTCGGTGAACATTGAAGTGGTTCCCTGGCTTTTTGAAAACATGGATGATTTTATGCGGTCGCTGGGAGAGGTTCCGCCGATGGAAATTTTGACGCACAGTTTCGAGCCTGTAAAACCCGCAACCCGTACCAAACCCTTTACCGGTCTTGCGGTGGACCCTGCCGGGAACCGTTTTTTTACCATTCACACCTATCCTGAAAACAAGTTGTCCATCATCAGCAAAACCCGGTTACAATATACTGCAGAGCCGCCGGGATCATGATCAAACGGCTGATCGATATCGTCCGTGCAAATTGGAATCATTTTAGTGGCAAAAGGGTTGAGGAAAAAGCTTCCGTCGATTTCATAAACGAAACCGCCTTCGGTTTTGACGAATCGGAATCGGGAAGAACCCACCAGCCCAAACAGGCGCAAGATCCTTTTGCCCCATATTATGCGGATCTGGAGATTTCTCCCGGATCGGACCGGGGGGCGGTGAAGTCCGCCTGGAAACGAATGATGAAAAAATATCATCCGGATTTGCACGACAGCGATCCCGAAAAACGAAAAACTGCGGGTGAGTTGACCCGGCGGTTGACGGAAAGTTATCGAATTTTAGACAAAGAACTGTCAAAACGTTGATGAGGAGTCAAGAATGGCCGATTTCGAAAAAGTGAAAGATTATTTGTTGGAAATGGGATTCTCTATCGATCAGGAAATTGCCAAGGAAGAACTGGTGGTGGTGAATGATGAGGAACGCGGCGTCAACCATCTGGTGATCGATTGCGAAGACCCGATATTGATTATGGAGCAAGTCATCCTGCCCCTGCCGAATGCGACTGCGGAAACCTACAAACGGTTGTTGCAAATCAACCGGACCCTGGTTCATGGAGCATTCGTTCTGGACGATGAAGGCAAGACCCTGCTGTTCCGCGATACCTTGCAATTGCAAAACCTGGATCCCAATGAACTGGAAGGCAGTATCGACGCATTGAGCCTGGCGTTGGCTGAATACGGGGGAGAGCTGCTTGCCTTTTCCGCATCCCAATGAACGACCCTGCCGCAGGCGGACGGGGTATCCGACAAAGGTTTTCATTTAAAAGCCATCGCAAGCCACAGGGTATAAAACCCGCTGGTGGGAATAAAATCGGTTTCATTGATATATAAGGAGTGATTTAAAATGGCAGGATTATTTTCCAGAATTTTCCAGATGGGCAAATCCGAGGCGCATTCGCTGATCGATAAGATTGAAGATCCCATCAAAATGACCGAACAGGGAATCCGCGAGCTGAAAAAAGATCTGACAGGCGCCATGCAAAGCCTGGCGCAGGTCAAGGGCATTGTCATACGGATGCGCAACGATTCCGAGAACAAGAAAAAACTCGCCGCTGATTATGAAAGCAAGGCCATGGCCCTCCTGCAAAAGGGTCAAGGCGGTTCTTTGGACCCGGCAGAGGCCGAACGTCTGGCGACGGAAGCTTTGAGTAGAAAAGAAACCGCCGCGCAGGAAGCTGTCCGCCTGAGCAAAGAACTGATTGCGCAGGAAGGCATGTCGAATTCATTACAGAGAAACGTGGAAAAATTACGAACCACCATTCAGCGTTATGAAAACGATCTAATAACCCTGAGAGCCCGCGCCAAAACCGCCGCCGCGACGAAAAAGCTGAACGCGCAAATTGCCCAGGTCGATTCCGGCGGGACCATCGCCATGCTGGAAAAAATGCGTGCCAAGGTGGAAGAGGATGAATCTCTCGCCAAAGCCTACGGGGAAATTGCCGACACCAGCACAAGTGTCGATGATGAGATCGAAAAAGCCCTGGGTTCCGGGTCGAATCTGCCGCAAGTGTCCGATAGCCTGGCCGCCTTGAAGGCCAAAATGAAAATTTCCTGACATGGCCTTCGATTTTTTTAAAAAGAAAAAGAAGAAAGAAGAAATCAAGCTCGAAGACCTTGTCCTCTCCAAGCTCAAGCCAGGTTTTCTGGTTGATTATGACATGCGGCCTCACAAGGTCATGGCCCAAAATCACTATAAGTGGGAGGAAGGGGCCGTCACCTACGAATGGGAATTGAAAGAAGGGTCTGAAACCTGGTTCCTGGAACGGCCGGAGGATGACGGCGAGGTCGAGTGGTCGCTATGCCAGAAAAAGCCCATCTCCATGCTGGAAGGCGACATTGCCGACCATATCGAGAAGCATGAAGACCCACCGGAAAAAGTGGTGTACCAGGGCAAGACGTTTTATTACGAGGAAGACGATGTCGGCGAATTATTTCGCGGTGACGCAAAGGAAGGATTGCCGTTTGTCACCTGGGATTTCACCGACGAAAAGGGCGAGGAGTTTTTAACCATCGAACAATGGGGCGAAACCAAATTCGACCTGACCATCGGCTTCGAAGTGGAAGAGTACCAGTTCACCAATATCCTTCCTGGGGAAGATTAATTGGTGAAAATAAAGAATTAAATCATTTTGAAAAGGAGTTGGATTTTCATTTATAAATCATTTAAATTTTTCTTTGGCAGACTGGTTCTCTACTAACAAAGGTCGGTCACAAACTTGAGTTAAAAACTGATAGACCTCCCGGAGCACTTTGGGAACGGAATTTTCAATGGAGACGAAAAACGAGTTAATTGGGATTAATCGAATAAAGTTTTTGTATTCTTCAGCCGCAAGATTTACG
>JADFGI010000129.1 GCA_022567815.1 Nitrospinota bacterium | reverse complement strand
AAACCGCGTTCATGCGGGTCTGATAACCGCGCCCTTGGGCTTTAAACCAAGCCAGAAGGTCCGCGTCGAAACGGATGGTGGTGGCTTCTTTTGGACCCTCTGGATAGACCACTTTCGCATTCTTCCAAAAATCATCGGGCAATGGCGGACCCGGCGGCGCGTCTTTCCGGGTTTTGCCCTTCATCTTCATTGCCTCTTCAAGGGAAATGGTGGTGATATTTTTCTTTTTCATCTTTTCCTGCCTTCCATGCTGAAATTATCCGGCGGTTTTCACCGCGCTGGGTTGACACAACAACAAAGTAATTCTCCTCATCAAAGCCAATGGCCATGATGCGTTCTTCACCGTAATCTTTTCTGGTGTCAACCCACTCTAAAACAGGTTTGGAAAAAATACGCACCACATCAAGAAAATCCACTCCATGCTTTTGGAGGTTGTTTTGCTGTTTATCATTATCCCATTCAAAACTCATTGGATATTTGTACTAACAATTGTACATATGGTTAGGCGGTTTGTCAAAAACAATCAGGAAATTTTCATACTACGTAATAAATTCAGTCCAGGATCTTGACGTTCATGCAAGATTCACAAAATTAATATCCCATCATCGGTCATTGAATAGTAAATCGAATGTTTTTTGTGTTCGTAACGTCGCGCCCCGTCTTTTATATGGCCATAATCACGGCCTATCCGGGGATTGTCAGTCAGCGTTTTAAAGGATTGAAATAAACCATCACGGTAATGCCGCGCCTGTTGGATGCCAAAATTCTCAATAGTGTAATCAGCGATGGCGGCAAGATCGCGCTTGGCATCCTTGGTGAGGACATATTTAGCCATTGCGTTTCAGGTGCCTTTGTTCCGCCTCCTTCCAAATGTCTTCCGCTGTGTGCTCGCTGATTCCGCTGGCTTCCGCCTCATCCAGCATGTTTCGCAATTCAGCGATCTTGCTTTCGCGTTCCTGATCCTGACGCACGAGGTGGCGGAAATATTCGCTGGTATTTTCAAACTGACGCGCTTTCATCGCGGACTGGATATATTTGCCCATTTCATCGGGCATGGTGATTGAAATTTTTGTCATATTGCAAATTCTCCGTTAACTTTATTGGGCACAGGTTGGAAAACCTGCGCTACTCTTTTGCATTTTAACAAATTGTCGGATTAAATCCTATTGAATAGGATAATATTATTATCCGCCCGACCCCAAAAGCCCCGAACTGACTCTGGATAATCAAAACAATTTGAGGGGATTCAGGGTTTTCAAGCCCGCATCTTACGGAATGGCAGGATGAGGATCATCCCCGCCAGGAATCCCCCGATGTGCGCGAACCACGCCACCCCTGCACTTCCGTCGGAGGCGGCTATCCCGTTAAGAACTTGCAGGGCTATCCATAGGCCGAGAAGCACCAGAGCCGGAATACGGATGACGGTTACGAAGATTATAATGAATATCAGCGTCTTCACCCTGGCAAAGGGGAATAGCACGAGATAGGCCCCCAAAACTCCGGAAACCGCGCCGCTGGCCCCGACCATGGGAATGATTGAATCCGTATTGGTGGCGATGTGGCCGAGGGCGGCAATGGTTCCGCAAACCAGATAGAAAAGGATGAACCTGAATTTCCCCAGTACGTCTTCAATATTGTTTCCAAAAATCCAAAGATAGAGCATATTCCCCGCCAGGTGAAAGAAGCCTGAATGAATGAACATCGAGGAATAGATGGCGGGATATTCCGTGACGGGGGAATGGATCAGGTTATAGGGAACCAGACCGTATTGGTTGAATACGAGTTCTGGAGAGACGGTCGCGCTGAAAAACATTTCGAAATATATCCAAATATTCGCCCCAATGGCCAGAAGGGTGATGAGGGGGAAGTTTCGCGTAGGGATATCGTCGCTCAGGGGAATCATGGGTTATTTTGGCATATTGATGGGGACGGATGGATTCCTTATGATAAAATCTTATTTAGAGCGTCCAGAAAAACTCAACCTGGGCTATAAACTAACTCTTAAAAATAGTGACTTTTGCATACGGAAAAGATTTAATTCCTCTCTCCCTCCTTCGACAGGCTCAGGATGACGGAGGAGAGGAGGAAAATCTGCAATGAGGAAAAGTTAAACACCGAGGCTGGCAAAAAACGTTAACATGCCAACGCTGGGTCCAGCGTCACGCTGGTCCCCTTTGATTAATTGATTATAAAGAACCTGCCCTATGAGTGAAACAAATGATTTGCCCGTTCCCAGGCCTACCGGCGATGAGTCTCCGGTTGTTCAAACAAAGCTGGAGGAATCCCAGGAATGGGTGATCGACACTTTCCGTAAACACCAACTGAAAATCGTATCCGGCTGGTTGGACGAAAATTTGGGAGAGAATCGCCACGGCAAAAACCATATTCCTCCTGTGTTGTTGGATACCAACCCCATCCATCATCGCCAAAGCCTGCAAGAACAGGTGTTTCCTACGTACAGAGCCATCCACGAGGACCTGCTGGAAATCAACAGCCTCAAATTCATGCTCCAGGCAGAGTTGGGAATGGGGAAAACCACCTATCTGAAAAGCTATCAGGAAAAGCTACTGCTGGGAAAAACGCATCCGGTATATCCCCTGCCGTTGTATTTCCACTTGGGGTGCCTGCCTGAGGGGACGGGGTTCGGGCAATTTTACGAAATGGTTTATCAGGAAATCCTCAAGGTGGTTTTGTTGGAGCAGGAAGAATTCCCTGAACTGGAACTGGATGAAGCTCTTCTTTTTAAAACGATCCAATTGATCAACCAGACCAGTAAAATTATTTTTCTTCTGGACGGACTGGATCAGCTGGACCCCGAGGACAGGTTTCACGTCTATTTTGAAACCTTTGTGGATGACAATTCCTTCCGCAGTAATTTTGTGGTCCTGGCGACGCGGAAGTTTGACCTTGGTCCCCTGGCTACGGATTCAGTGGTGAAAAAAGGGCAGGACTCTGCGTTCCAGTGCAAGATGCAGGAAATTGACGAGAAAGACCGCCGAGATTATCTGGGTGAATCCAGCAAAATTAAGTGGTTGAAAGAAGTTTTCTCCAACTTCCCTGAAGTTGGCAAGACACCTGTTTTGTTGAAAATGATCCCCACCCTTGCGGAAAGCGATCTTCTTGAAGGACTGTCCAGGCGAGAGGATATTTATTCCGCTTATTTTGGCCATATGCTGGAAAAATCCTTTGGGAAGGACGATAAAGAACGCCGGGACGACACTCTGGCATGGTTGACGAAAGTCTCTTTCCAGTTGCTGGAAAAAGAACGGGCGCAACGGTTTGAGGATGTCGAATTAGGATTTCCCAAGGAAATGTTGAAGGAATTATCAGGAAACGATGAGCCTGTCGATATTCCCGACGGTCTGGATTTTGTTTTTCATCAGACACCCAACCGATTTGAATACCGGCATCCTTCTTTTCAGGAATATCTTGCCGCCAGGTATCTCGCCGCCCAAGCGAATTGGCAGAACCATGTTCGCGCTCATTGCAGGGAAGAAATCTGGGAAGAGGTCATTAAATTTTTGGCCGCGATGGTTCCTGGAAATGAGTTGTTCGATATTCTTTTGCAGGAAGGCGCGGTTTTTTTGGCGGGACATTGCTTGAAAGAAGTCCGCGACCTTGGGCGGGATAAAATCTTTCTCACCAGTCATTTGCTGAAGTATCAATGCAAGGAATCTCATCCCCAATTTGTCGGGTTCCGGTCCATTAAGACAAGTGCAGTGATCCAGGCCGTTGACCGGAAATTTCTTGATAAGCTTATCGGCGATTTGCTTCAGCGTGAAAAAAGGGACAGCCGGATTCTGTTTGCCGCCCTCGAACTGCTTTTGTCTTTAAAGGGATTGGATATTCATGCCCTGGTGGATGTTCAGGATTTTGAACCTCTTCAGAAAATCGAAGAGCTTGAAGATTTTCTGTCCGAATCCAAAAACCCGGAAAAGGTTAAATTATCCCGTATAAAAAAATGGGGTGAAATGGTGACCGTTCCCGCAGGTAAATTCATCTATCAGGATGAAAAAGATGAAGAGGACTGGATCAACCTCATGGAATATTCCATCATGAAGTTTCCGGTGACCAACGCGTTGTATCGGGAATTTGATCCCAATCATCGTTTCCGTTTTTCCTTATATTCCAATACCGGTGACCAGCCTGTGATTGGCATCAACTATTATGAAGCGCTGGTTTTCTCCATTTGGTCCGGCAAGCGGTTGCCCACCGAGAAGGAATGGGAAAAAGCTGCGCGTGGAACCGATGGCCGGGATTATCCCTGGGGTGAAGCGATGGGGTATCAGTCGGGTTATAACAACACCGCCGATTATGTTTTTGGTCAAACCAATGTGGTGGAGGAATTTGATCAAGGGGTTTCTGCCTATGGTTGTTTTGATATGTCCGGCAATGTTTGGGAATGGTGCGTTCAGCTTTACGCCTCCAAACACACCACCCAGAGAATCGTCCGGGGAGGGTCCTGGCTCAATTATCTGGTTCATTCCAAGTGTAAATTCCGCAATTCGTTCGATCCCTCCGAACGGCATCCCACCGTTGGTTTGCGATGCGCTTCCGGCCCCAGGCTCACTGAAATTGAAGACGATGAAGAAGATTAAAGCCGGTTGCCCAATCGGTTTCGACCCAACGAACCTGGAATAACCCCATCCCGCCCATTATTTATCTCACCTGAGATCCATTGAAAAACCGTCCTTTTTTGCGAATCCCATGGATCTAAAAAAGTTTTCCTTGACTCTATAAATTGGAGTATTTATCATAAAATCAATCAGTTAAGAGAATTTTGTGGACCGAAAAGTCTCCGTTTCTTTGGGAAATTGGGGAAATATTGGACTCGTCCATGGGTATTTTCATAAGATTTACATTTAATGCCACTTTATTTTTGACCTTTTTGTAACGGTTACTCTAAAAACGTTTGGAGATTTGATTCTTGCGTATCAAAGGACTGGTAAAAAATATTCTTTGTATTGATGAAGATCCCAACCTGTCCAAAGTGGTTGTGGATATCATCAATCATGCATTTGATTCCGATATGGTTCAGGTTTTCCATTCGGTAACGAGCGAGCAGGGCTTTCAAAGAATGCAGGAAGCGCCTGCGGATATAGTTCTTTGCAATGCCCATTTACATGGTGAAAAGGATGGATTTGAAATTTGCCGGCAAATCCGAAAAAATTATCCGCAATGTGCCGTTATCATTATGTCTGCCTATGACACGGAAACGGATTATGCCAATAAGGCCTATGAAGCCGGGGCGCAAGCTTATCTCTCCAAACCCATTAAGAAGGGAGACTTTCTATTTGCGGTGAATTCTGTTTTGCGGGTGGCGCAACTAGACACCGCCATTCATGAAAAAAACCAGCAACTGGAAGAAGGACTGGGCCAACTGAAAGCCTTTCATAAAAAAGTCGCCAGCCTGAATAATGAACTCCATGCCGATAAGAGACGCCTGGGAATCAATCTCCAGGAAATGACGGATTTAAATAGCCAGTTGGAAGAAAAAAATTCCCAGATTTCTTCCATGGTCGAAGAGCTCGGTCGTCGCTTTGAATGTACCGAGACTCTCCTCGTCAATATTATTGAATTGCGCCAGCCCGAACATCGCGGCCATGTGGACCGGGTCGCGAAGATTTCGATTTTCATTGCCGAGAAAATGAGCCTCACCGATTATCAAATTCGCAACATCAAAACAGCCGCGCGATTGCATGAATTGGGAATCGCCGCCCTGCCGACCAGGGAGAAAAGGATTGCGGCTCTGGACGAAGGGAAAAATCGCTCGCATACCAATCATCCTCTGGTGGGCGAGATGCTTCTCAAAGGCTTTCCGGGGTTTGAGCTGATCGCCAATATCCTCCGGCATTTGCATGAAAATGTCGATGGGTCCGGGTTCCCCGACAAGTTATATGGAGACCGGATTCCCATAGGTTCGAGAATTGTTTCCGCCGCCAGTTATTATGACCATTTCAGAATTTCCAATCCCGATGAAAGTCCCCTGGAAGCCTTGGCTGTCATGAAACCGCTTTGCGGGAAATTCTTTGATGAGGAGGTCATGGATTTTCTGGGAAAATATGCACATACCCAAATGAGCCCTGAGAACGATAAGACCCTGGATTGCTCAGTGTTTGCCCTGGTTGAGGGGATGGAATTGGCGTCAAATATTTATTCGGAATCTGGAATCAATTTATTGATGAAAGGGACGGTTCTGAATGCGGATATTCTCAATAAAATTATGAAATTTCATGCCGTCGATCCCATTATCGGCGCCGTAAAAATCAAACAACCCACTTAATTTATGGATATAGCGACTTTAGCGGGAATCGTAGCGGGTGTTGGACTGATTTTGGTCTCTATTCTGATGAACAGTGGATTGGCCCTGTTCTGGTCACCTCCTTCAGCCATGATTGTTATTGGCGGGACCATGGCGGCCATTTTGATTGCCTTTCCGATGAATGAACTGGTGAAAGTGATGGGACTGTTTCTCAGGGTAATCCTAATAAAGAAATCAGACCATTATCAGCTCATTGAAACTATGGTCGATGTGTGTAACGTGGCCAGGAAGGGTGGAGTGCTGGCCATTGAGTCCAAACTTAAGGATATGGACAATGAGTTCCTCAGAAAAGGACTGGAAATGACCGTGGATGGAAAAGATGAGGCCACGGTTAACGCTTTGCTCAAACGGGAAATCAAGCAGATTCAAAAATCTCATAAAGATGGTTGGGAAATTTTCCAGCAAATGGGAGCCTTTGCCCCCGCTTTTGGCATGATTGGAACCTTGATCGGTTTGATTCAGATGCTCGCCGATCTGTCAGACGTGGATTCCGTGGGTCCCAAAATGGCCATTGCCCTGATCACCACTTTTTATGGGGCACTCCTGGCCAATCTGTTTTTTATTCCCATGACCGTCAAATTGAAGCGTCGTAGCGCTACTGAAGGTTTGGAAATGAATCTGGTTCTGGAAGGCATTTCCTACATTCGTAAAGGGGTGAATCCCCGGTTCATGAAAGATGTTCTGGAAAACTACCTCGATTCGTATCATGGGAAAAAGGCCGGTAAAGAAAATGGAAAAGGCGATAAACAACCTGCAAAGAAATAACTGATTATGGCAGAAGAAGAAGAAAAGAAAAAAGAGCCCGATCCTGCTAAAGAAATTGATGATGAAGAAGATGAGTGTGATTGTAAAGAAGGAGCCCCAGCATGGGTCGTGACCTTTGCCGACCTTGTCACTCTGCTCATGGTTTTTTTCATCCTGCTTTTTGCCATGGGGTCCATTGAGGATGAAAAATGGCGGCTGGTTAAGGAATCCCTTAGAAGCGCGTTGGGCTCGGAATCTATTCCCGAAGAAGGAACCCGGCAGGGACTGGATGTCATATCCGCAAAATTAAGGGAGGAGAGCATCGATGCCGTCGATGAAGTCGGCGCGATGGTGGCAAAGGAAATCGAAGAAATCGCTTCCGAAGTGGAAGAGTTCGTTTACAAAAATAAATTGGCGGGCCAGATTCAGGTTTCCTCGGATGAGCGGGGAGCGATTATCACCGTATCGGATATTGTCTTGTTCTCTCCGGGAACCGCCAAGATGAGTCTGAAGGGCTCCCAGGTCATCAAGCAGGTATTTGAGCTTCTCAACCAGTTCAATTACAAGGTGAAAATTGAAGGCCACACCGACGACTCCCCGATTCACACTGAAAGATTTCCTTCCAATTGGGAGCTTTCCGCATCAAGAGCCGCTGAAGTTGCCCGTATGTTTGTCGAATCAGGATTTTCCCCTGAAAACCTTTCTATTGAAGGATTGGCGCAGTTTCGTCCTAAAGTGCCGAATACCAGTCAAATAAACCGCACCACCAACCGCAGAATTGAAATTGTTTACCAGCGGGGAAGCATCCGAAAACAAATGGTGGATATTCTGCGCAGAGGCGGATAACCCCACCCCCGTTACACGGGGAGGAACCCGCTAACGCGGGAGGAAGTTTGGGCCTGACGCTTCGTTAGGCCCTGAAAACATACAAGGGCACGCTTCGCTTATGATATCCTTTCCGTTGCCTTCATGCCCCGGAGGGGTACACGAGCCCTGAAAAGCTATTAACCCATCGGTGGTTAATATTGAGTCCAGCGTCACGCTGGCTCCTCCG
>JADFGI010000128.1 GCA_022567815.1 Nitrospinota bacterium | reverse complement strand
CCTTCAGGAAACTGGCCGAAAGCAAGAAGCGCAGGGATAGCAAGGCCCGCGAAGCCGAAATTGAAGCGGGATTGAAATTGCAGGAGCAAATCCGCCGGGTGTTGGCCTCCCTGGATTCGGAGACGGTGTATATGGACCGGGAGGTTTTCAACGAGGTGCTTGACTCTACCTTCGACAATGCAGACGTTTCCTTAAAGGCCCCTATCCGGAAAGCCATCCTCTCTGCCCTGGGGGAGCGCGACCCGGAGGCTGAAATTTGCCGGGATGCAAAGAGCAACCCCGAACCGGACCCGGAATTGCGGGACACCGAATTGGTGCCCCTCCCGGATGATATCTCACTCCCCCTTCCCATGGGCTACTAGAAAAACGCTCAAAATGCCGGGTTGGTGGAACTGGTGCACGGCTATTGTGAAGATTACATGACCCGTGAGGTGCTGCCCCATTGGTCGGATGCCTGGGTGGATTATAACAAAACCAAGGTGGGCTATGAAATCCCGGTCAATCGGCATTTCTATGTGTACGAACCACCACGGCCCCTGGAAGAGATTGAACGGGATATCAAAAACCTGGAATCAGAAATCATTACCATGCTTGGGGAGGTGACGGCATGACTGGAAACACCAAAGGCCGCTCCCTGGAACTTTTTTTCATTGACGGCAACCCGGATGGAATGCTGACCGCCGAGGTCTTCAACTGGACCGGACATGTTCTGATGACCCCTCGCACACAAATTTCTGAAGCGTTGAGTCGGAAAGAAGCGAATTATACAGGCATTTACATATTAATAGGGGAAAATGAAGGGGAACCTCTTGCCTATATCGGCGAGGGGGAAGATATAAGTGACCGCATCCGTAACCACGACACCAAGAAGGATTGGTGGACTACGGCCATCCTGATTACGTCTACCGCCAACAATCTGAATAAAGCCCATGTGAAATACCTGGAAGCCCGTATGATTGAGGAGGCACGGTCTGTTGGGAAAATCACATTAGAAAACGGAAATACTCCTACCCGCCCAGGTCTGTCCGAAGCAGCCGAGGCCAACATGGAGGCTTTTATTGAACACATCCTGATGGTGCTTCCTGCCCTCAGAATTGACATTTTTTTAAAGAAAACCAGGCCATCAACCCCTGTAGCTACCCAGGAATTAAAAGCCGACCAGGGTCAACCAATTGAATTTGAAATGCCGACAACCAAGCATGGGGTTTATGGTACCGCAAAGGTGGAAGGTGGGGAATTTATCGTTCAGGCCGGATCAAAGGCGCGCACGGAGTGGGTCGGTGCACCCAGCCACAGTTATGCTGCGTTGTTCGAGGAATTGGTTAAGTCAAACATTCTGATTGAAGATGGTGACCACCGTGTGTTTGCCGAGAATTATGCCTTCAGGAGTCCCAGTGCTGCCGGAGCTGTAATGAAGGGCCGATCCACAAATGGGCCGAAATCATGGAGGGTCACAGGACAGGGTAAAACTTATCGGGAATGGGAAGAAGAGAAACTGTCCAAGACCACGGAGGGAGGATCATGAGCACTAATCCCACTGCACTTGATCAATATTTATCTGCTCCGCCACATTGGGTTGTGAAAAAGCTGAAATTTGTTGCCAGCGTGCAGAACAGCAATGTTGATAAGCATATTCATGACAATGAAATCCCTGTTTCTTTATGCAATTACGTTGATGTCTATTACAATGATCGCATAACGCCCGAACTGGATTTCATGCAGGGCTCCGTCAGTGAGCCGGAACTAGAAAAATTTCAGTTAAAGAAGGGCCAGGTAATTCTCACCAAGGATAGTGAATCCTGGGATGACATTGGAATTCCAGCCTATGTTTCGGAGGATATGCCGGAAGTGGTGTGCGGGTACCACCTCTCCTTGATTAAACCCAACGATATAGAACTGGACGGGTCCTATCTTGGGTGGCTGGCAATTTCTGATGCGCTAAATGATCAATTTAAATTGGCTGCAAATGGTGTAACCAGATTTGGATTGCCTTTATACTCCATTTGCAATGCCCTGATTCTCCTCCCCTCCGTCCCTGAGCAACAGGCTATCGCCCGCTTCCTGGATGAAAGGATGGCCAAAATCGATGCTTTTTTGGCAAAGGTTGGGGTAAATAAACTAAAAAAAGATTCGTTGAAAGGGACCTTGGTGGATTTGACTTTAGAATATCGCCAAGCACTGATCACCTCAGCAGTCACAGGAAAAATTAATGTGGTCTGAATGGCGCTGAATGCACGGGGATTTTTTGACCATTTGCGGTCTTATCTCAACATGGGCCATTACGCCACGGAAGGCCGCGATGGTAAATTGCTCCTGAAGGAGAAAATTTTTACGGAGACTAAAAAACAAGAAATCAAGGTGCATTTAATATTTTCGGGTGAAGCGTTCGCGATCAAACTCGATAAATTGAACCAGAGAGGGAACCACGACCCTCTGTTTCATTTTCTGGATGATACGGGGAAGCCCTGGTCCAAGCGGTGCGATTTTGTAGTTTTCCAACTTTACCGAAACAGGGTGAATATCCGTTGAATTGAGTTCAAATGGCGGACCCTGAGTTCCGATAGTGTGATCGCCCAATTGAACGCTGGTTCAGCGTGGTGCCGTTCCCTATGTGACATCATCAAAAACTACACGGGCAAAAAAAGGCGCGTGTATCTTTCCAGGTTTGTCTTTTCCAACCACCCCAATCCTGAACCCTACCTGGACAGGGAGAATAAGTATTTGAATAGTGATCACTCCATCAGGCATTATCATTACGAGGAAGTGAACGGGATGAGCCTTGAGGCGATGGAAAACTGGTCCGAGGAAGCGATTTCTTAATCCGAGAGAACCTTGATCGGCCCATCAGGAGAAGACGCAGTGAGCGCACATACAGAAATCCGGTTTGAGGAGGCCATTGAGGCATCGCTGGTGTCCCAGGGAGGGTTTTCCAAGGGGGATGAAAAGACCTTCAACGCCGAATTAGGGCTGTTTCCGGGAGAGGTGGTGGATTTTGTGGAAGAGACGCAATCCACAAAGTGGCAATCCCTGGTGGCCTTACATGGAGCCAAGGCCGAAGAAGCCCTTGTAGGGGGATTGGTAAAGGAGTTGGCCTCCAAGGGGGCATTGACCGTCCTGCGTCATGGCTTCAAGTGCTTCGGAAAAAACTACCGCTTAGCCTACTTTGCGCCAAACACGGGCATGAATCCCGATGCACTGGTTCTTTATGGGAAGAACCGGTTGCGGTTGTACCGGCAGGTGCATTTCAGTGAGAAAAACGAAAATCTCTCAATTGATATGGTGCTGTCGGTTAATGGGCTGCCGGTGGCCACGCTTGAACTGAAAAACCCGCTCACCCGGCAGACGGTAAAAAACGGAATCCGGCAATACCAGTACGACCGCGACCCCCGGGAACCCATCTTCAAGTTTAAGGAACGGGCATTGGTGCATTTTGCCGTGGACCCGGACCAGGTGTTTATGACCACCCGTCTGGCTGGCAAGGACACATTCTTCCTTCCGTTCAACCTTGGCCATAATTTCGGGGCAGGGAACCCGCCCGGCCCAAACGGAAACTACCGCACCTTTTACTTGTGGGAACAGGTGTTGGCCAAAGACAGCCTGATGGATATCCTAGCCCGCTTTCTCCACCTTCAGGTGGAAGAAACCCAGGTGGCCACCAAAAAGGGGATCAAGCGTCACAAAAAGGAATTGATGATCTTCCCCAGGTATCACCAGTTGGACGCAGTGCGGAAGCTGGTTGCCAACACCAGGGCAAAAGGGTCGGGTCACAATTACCTTGTGCAACATTCGGCGGGATCAGGAAAATCAAATTCCATCGCCTGGTTGGCCCACCAACTGGCCAGCCTCCACAATGACAATGATGAGCGGGTGTTTAACACGGTCGTGGTGATCACGGATCGCCGGGTGCTCGATCAGCAATTACAGGACACCATCTATCAGTTCGAACACAAGAAGGGCGTTGTCCAGAAGATCGACGAGGACACACAGCAATTGGTGAAGGCCCTCGCCGAAGATGTGCCCATTATCATTTCCACAATCCAAAAGTTTCCTTACATCGCCCAGGCATTGGAAACCTTGGCAAAAAAAGGCGATGGGGTAAGCGTCCAGACTGCCGGCAAGCGGTTCGCCGTGATCGTTGACGAAGCCCACAGTTCCCAAGGTGGGGAGGCTGCCATGGAACTGCGAAAAATCCTCAACAAAGATGGCATAGAGGCCACCATTGCCGAGCAAATGTTGGACGAGGAGGAGGAGGAATTATCGGAAGAAGCCCGCAAGGAATTGTTCAAGGAGATGCTGAAACGCCCCAAGCAGCCCAATATCAGTTTTTTTGCGTTTACGGCCACCCCGAAGTTTAAAACCACGGCAGTTTTCAATGAGCCAGGGGAAAATGGGCTCCCGCCCTTCCACGATTACAGCATGCGGCAGGCTATCGAGGAGGGGTTCATCATGAACGTGTTGAAATATTACACGACCTATAAAACTTACTTCGGCCTCATCAAATCTATCGAGGATGATCCAGAAGTCCCGCGCAAAAAAGCGGCCAAAGCCCTGGCGCGTTTCATGAGCCTGCACCCGTACAATATCGCACAGAAGGTGGAGGTGATCGTAGAGCATTTCCACACCTTCACCATGCATAAGATCGGTGGTCGGGCAAAGGCCATGGTGGTCACCGGCTCACGGCTCCATGCCGTCCGGTACAAAATCGCGTTCGATAAATACATTGAGGAGAAGGGTTACAAGGGCATCAAATCCCTGGTGGCTTTCTCCGGAACGGTCATTGACCCTGATTGGCCATCCCCTCAAAATGAGTTCACGGAAGTGGGGATGAACAATGGCATCAAGGAAACAGAACTTCCCGAAAAATTTGCAACCGAGGAATACCAAGTCCTTCTGGTTGCGGAAAAATTCCAAACAGGATTTGACCAGCCCTTCCTTCACACCATGTATGTGGATAAACGGCTGGCGGGCATACAGGCTGTTCAAACACTCTCCCGGCTGAACAGGATAACAACCGGGAAAGAAGATACCTTTGTTCTCGATTTCGTCAACGAGCCTGAGGAGATATTCAAAGCATTCAAGCCCTTTTACGAGCAAACGGTGATGGGGGAATCGCCGGACCCTCACCAATTGTACGACCTCCAACACAAATTGGCGGAATGGCAGGTTTACGATGAGGATGAAATCAACGCCCTCTGTGAGGTCTGGTTTAAAAATCGGTATGAACCGACGGCGGGTGATCACCAGAAAATGTACGCCATCTTGGACAAGGCGGTGGAACGATATTCAGATCTAGATGATGAAGACCAGGAATTGTTCAAGGGGCAATTGGTCAGCTTCCGGAGCCTTTATGCATTTTTGGCCCAGGTGGTTCCCTACCAGGATTCATCCCTGGAAAAGCTATACACCTATGCCCGTTTCCTGCTGGCCAAACTTCCCCGGGGGGAGGATGAGGCCAGCCATCATTTCGAGGATGATGTCGATCTAAAATATTACCGCCTGCAAAAAATCAGTGAGGGGGCAATCGATTTGAAGGAGGGGGAGGCAGATCCTATTAAAGGGCCAACCGAGGTGGGCACAGGGCAACGTCATGATGATGAAATTACCCTTTCAACCCTGATTGAACAGTTGAATGACCGATTTGGAACGTAGTTCACTCCTGTGGATCAGCTATTTTTTGATCAGGTCAAAGAAACTGCGATGGCAAATGAAAAAATCCAGGAAGCCGCAAAAGCTAATGATAAAATTGAGAATTTCGCCTTGGTCTTTGGTGAAATGCTGGAGGGCCTTTTCATCGAACGGATGGAGGGTAACGAAAAAATATTCAAACGCCTGATGGATGATGATGATTTCCAGGCCATTGCTTCGAATCACATCATGCGGGAGGTGTATCAAAAAATTCGGGATTCTGAGGGGGCAGCCAGTGAACCTGGTTTGGTTATTGATGCACCGGTTGCAACTGGGTGATTAGGGTTTGATTCGACTCAATACCAGTCGATTTTTTTGCGCAAATATGGGACCATCCAGGCCCAAAAGGGGAAATTAGGCGAAAAAAATATCATAACCTCTCGAGTTCCAGGTCGACAACGGGATTGATCCAGGGAAAGGGAAAAGGCGACGGTGAAGTCAGCATTAACTAACCACCATCGTTTCCCCTTTCTTATTTTGTGAATCAATCGACTTTTTATATTTAGTTTGGATTCGCTGTCCAGAACTCGCGGGCGTTCGGAGCTCATTCAAACTCCGTCACCACCCCGTGGGTAGTTATGGCCGACAGGCGCTGAAACACCCAGCAGCCCCTCAGACTTTTTGGGGACGGAATTTCCGAACCTTCTTCGGGGGCGGCTTGGCCACGTAATGCCTATCCAGTTGCCCAAGGGCGACCCTGGCCAACTCGTTGACCATCCGAATCTCGTGCGCCTGTCGTCGTTTTAAAAGCGTGAGCAGATCGTCCAGCGCCCGCGCCTTCTCCGAGTCCCCTGCCACCGGCGCAAAAAATTCCTGTACTTCGACCCCCAGCGCATCGGCAATCCGATGGAGCGTCATGATCGAGGGCATGGACACCCCACGCTCCATACGGGACACGGTCTCATGCGCCACCTGCAACTTTGCCGCAAGCTGCTCCTGGGTTAACCCCGCTGCCTTTCTGTACTTCAAAATACCCTGCCCAATTTTTTGCTGAAGATTGTCACTCATCGAATCACCTCAAGGTTTTCCTGGGTGATTCGACCTTGGATGACTATCCTGCGGAAGGATTTAATTTGTCAATAAATTGATATAAAATTTGATTCAATTTGCCTCATCGGCTAGAAACATGATGCCGTACCGTTTACTGGAAAAATTCCAGGGAACACCCTCCAACTTCAACCAAATCAGGAGTGGATGATGAATCCAAATGTCAAAAGGAACAAATTGGGAATTGGGTCAACGATCAAAATATTAACCAGGGGCAAGAAATCGATCTTGTTCTCGGTCATCGCGGCGCTTGTTTTAATGGGGTGTGTAAAATCGCCGCAAATTGGACCGCGGAAATGGCCTGTTGCCGGGATGGGTGGTTTTTGTGCCGAGGAGGAATCGATTTCTGCTGGCCGTGACGCAACCCGTTCAGCGACGCAGCTCCAGCGGGCGCTAGGATCCAGGCACGCCTTTAAACAACGAGATGAAATTCGATCACTAAGGGACAAGGCGCAATGTATTTTTTCTAACCATGCCAAGCGTGGTAACCCGGATGGCATGTACTTTTTTGCCCTGACCCTTTCCAGAAGTCCAAGCGGGAGAAGATTCCGCCACCCACCGAACTTTGAACAGGTAGCACTGCAAAACCTGAAAAAAGCGGCCCTCATGGGACATGGGCCTGCGTTTATCCTGTCCCTCAGGATACCTGGGCAGCGCAGGGGGCGAAGGTTTCCTGGTCAGCCTGGGAGGGGGCTAGCTGCATGGATCAAAGAGGTGGCGGCTGCCAGGAACACCGAGGCGCAATATGAACTGGGTTCAGCCCATCTTGAAACCAGGAACCGGTATGGCTTCCCTCAGGATTCAAAGGCGGCGGAAAAATGGCTGACCCTGGCCGCAAAAAAAGGTCATGTTTTTGCCGCATCAAAACTGGGTAGTTTATACAGGGCCGGTGCACCGGGGGTGGAGGCGGATTATCACAAGGCCATCCAATGGCTTGAACCGTTGATTGACAAACCGAGCACCAGGCGGGCGGGGATGGTTTCGACCCCGCCGTTTCTCAGGTTGGCTGCTTTGTATTGCGGCATATCCGAAATGGGAAAGGCCCTGAAAATGTACCAGCGTGGTTATAACGTCGGGAATGCGGAGGCCAGGGACATCATGGCCAACCGATGCCGCAAGCCGGGGTGGTGGTTAAGCCAACGTGGCGGGCAGAAATAAAAGCCCCGATTCGGCCATTTTTAGCGTCGAGGCCCCCATCTCAGGAGGGAAGGGGCCAAGCGTATGTGAAACCCAGTGTCGGCCTGTCAGGGGGCCTTGTCGGCGGCAAAATTGGGAAAACCGGCCTCCCGCCCTAACTCCAGCACGGACTCTCCCTCCCTATATCCTTCCATCTTCGATAAATTCCAGGCTTCCCCCCTTCACAATCCCAAAGGAGAAGTCATGGAGCAAAACGCCCTTACCCCCGTTCCGGTTCAAGATCATTTCAGGCACCTGCTGGCCGAATTTGGCGAGACCCTTTT